>NZ_JAEKNT010000113.1 GCF_016406725.1 Sphaerochaeta sp. S2
CTTTTATTGTAGCTATGTTTTGAGCAAAAGTCAATGTCTTGGAATGATATATCTTCTAATATTCCAAAGAATTATTGGTATTATAGTTATAATTTAGCGGGAATTTGGGTTATACAACCGATGTCAAGAAAACACAAGGAACAGACCATGCATTAAGAGGGAGAACAGTGTTTTTTACTACGGAATCAGCCACCTACAGAAACGTTTGATTGATCCTCGACAGCAAATTCGTACATGAGTCCATTGAAGACCTTGGTGCATCTTCCAATCACAGTCCCATCATCAAGGACGCAGAGTCCCCTGCACCAGAGACTGGCTGAACTACAATCGATACCAAGTTGTTTGCAGATCTCTTCATTCGGGTTGATGGCTGCAACCTTTCCCTGGACGAAATGGCACTTCTGCCCGACATGCCAACTTACCAGATCAAAAAAGGAGCGTTCACTCTCATCCCCAAGCAGGGCAATCTCTTGCCCAAAACGAGAGGTGACATAGTAATCACTTAAAACTGAGGGTTTTCCATCCACAATATGCAAGCTCTTGAAGTGCCAGAGTTCACGATCGGTAGGATTATCGGAGAAATGCATCTGGGTAAGATCAGTACTCGATGCTTCCACTTTCTCCTTCAAGAGGATTTTATAATAACCATTCTTTTGGGAGTCTTCTCCCTTCATTGGTACTTGAGGATATCCAAGACCTATTACTTTTCGTTTAAACAAGACAAAAGACCCTCGTCCACGAGTACGTGAGATGTATCCCTGACGAACCAAACCATCCAAAGCACGTCGAATAGTAACACGAGAGACTCCATATTGGTCACAGAGTTCCATTTCGGTAGGAATGCGATATCCTTCCGGCCATTCACCGAAAATGATTTTCATTTGCAACTGTGAAAAAACAGTCTTGAATTTCAATGCCATGTGTGTGCTCCTCTGATTTGTGCAAGCTTTAGGAGTAAAATGTATACTGATATTATTATACAAATCAGTTTTTTGTTCAGTAAGGATTTTGTCTTATCTAAAAGACAGTTTCAATACTAATAAGCTATATTTTTATACTAAATGCGATATTCATGAAATACTAATATTTTTTTACATGTGTAACAAACTCTTTTTTACCACAACAACACCAGACAAATTCGTGCAGAAAACGAGATAAAAAAGATACAAAGTAACAGGCTCTTGTATGCAACTTACCTATTGGGAAAAGCATGGCTCAGGGCGTCTTTTCTCTCGATTCACAAGATTTTTGCTCATCAGGCCTTTCTTTCTTGGCAAACCATGAGTATCATTAAAGTAATACAAAGTCTTATTAGGAGGATAGTATGGCTTACAGTGAACCTTATGATGCAATAGACGAAAAGACGCGGGATATCTCCCGTGCAATCACCAGCCTGAGAGAAGAACTCGAGGCGATCGACTGGTACAACCAGCGGGTGAACACCACCAAAGATACAGAACTGGCTGGTGTAATGGCACACAACCGCGATGAAGAGATCGAGCATGCAGCCATGACCCTCGAATGGCTGAGACGTAACATGGACAAATGGGATGATGAACTGAAAACCTATCTTTTCAGCAGTGGAAGCTTACTGGAAGTAGAAGAAGCTGGTGAAGGCGCTGAAGGTTCCTCTGCAACTTCGCTCTCAATTGGTGATCTGAAGAAATAAGAATTACCCAGGAGGTATACATATGGATATGTTCAAACGTGAATTAGCCCCTCTCTCATCTGAGGCTTGGGCAGAAATAGAAAACAGGGCAAAGGAAGTATTACTCTCCCGTCTTACCGCTCGCAAGGTAGTCAACGTCAACGGACCGAAGGGAATTGACTTCACGGCCATCAGTGAAGGCCGCCTAACCTTGGTTGATGATGGAGACGTGAAGGCTGGGGTCTACACAGCAAAACCCTTGACCGAAGCCAGAATTCGGTTTTCCCTGAATAAGTGGGAGCTGGATAATCTAGCCCGCGGTGCAAAGGATATTGATTTTGATACGCTGGACGCTGCCTTAGAAAAACTGGCTCTGTTTGAAGAGCGCGCCATCTATGATGGATATGAAAAAGGTGGTATCAAGGGACTGAAGGAATCGAGTGAGCATAAGGCTCTGACCTTTGGCAAGGAATCCAGTGATATTCTTGCTTCAGTCGCCGAAGGCCTTATCCTTCTCAAGAAAAGTTATGTGCATGGTCCCTACTCCCTTATCGTAGGAAAAGAGGGATGGATTGCACTGAACAAGGAAGCTCATGGGCAGAATCTGCTTGAAAGAGTAGAGAGAATGCTTGGAAGTAAAGTAGTCTACTCCCCGAATATCGAGGGAGCACTCCTGCTTCCTTATAATAGCGAAGACCTTGAGCTGACTATCGGACAGGACTTTGCCCTAGGCTATGAGACCCATGACACCAAGGAGGTTACTCTCTTTGCAACTGAGTCTTTCACCTTCAGGGTACTGGAACCCAAGGCTATCGTAGTCTACAAGTAAGACAAACCATCAACATATGTGCTCATTTGGAAGGCCGGGTTTAGTACCCGGTCTTCTTTCAGGCTCAAACAATTAAATAGAGAGCCAATTGCAAAATAGGTTTTCAGGAACCTTGTAATGCATGAATATACAAAACCATCACTCACATACCCATACCTGTCGCTGGCCCCTGTGACTGACAGGAATCTTCCTTGAATTCATTAATATTTGCTTGTTGGATATAGAAAAAAGAGCCCCCTTCTG
This sequence comes from Sphaerochaeta sp. S2, assembly GCF_016406725.1. Lineage (GTDB taxonomy): Bacteria > Spirochaetota > Spirochaetia > Sphaerochaetales > Sphaerochaetaceae > Sphaerochaeta. Next base: position 2,721 of record NZ_JAEKNT010000113.1, read on the forward strand.
CTATTGTTTAGTCACGACAAAAAAACAAACAGGAGGAGCTCTTTTATATGACATATTCTACACGAAACACCCCATTCCTTCAATCCCTGCTCTTCTCCCATGAAGACTTTTCACCCTGCCTGTTCCGGGAACCCTCAGAGAGGGAGCTTGAGTTCCTGCAATATTATCATGGGGTGCAGTCCCTGCTCACTTGCGATGAATTGCACAGGTTGCAGAGAAGTCGCCGCAGGGGAAGGCTCGGCTACGGCCTGCTGCCGATACTGGGCATCATGCTGCTCAAGCTTCACCTGGATGTCACCGACAGCGGCATTCCCGTCAGCACCATCGTCACGGGTGCCAACGTACATGACAGCCAAGCGGCGATTCCCTTGGAGCGGATGACCGGGCAGCGGATCAAACACCTGTACTCGCTGATGGACAGCGCCTACGATGCAAAGCCCATCAAGGACTTCATCATCGGAAACGGCAGGGTGCCCATCATAGACCCGAACAAGCGGCGCAAGCAGCAACGGGTCCTCTCACCCTCTGAAAAGCAGCGGTTCAGGATCCGTTCGACCGTCGAACGATCCAACTCCCACCTCAAGGATTGGCTTATTCCGCCGAAGATCATGGTCAGGGGGACGGAGAAGGTCTCCCACTGCCTGATGACCGGCGTGCTGTGCCTTGCTGCAATCAAGATACTGCAGTATTGCATCCTGCCGGGCATCCAGAAAACTGCGTAACACCACAAAGAGCAATGATGCATTCGCCTATCGTGGGGTAGGTGTGTCTTCTTGCACTCTTTTACCAACCGACCTAGCGTATTTACTCGTTTGAAGCCCTTGATTGGACGGTTCGCTCCTCTTAATCAATGGTATTAGTGTCGTCGGATGGATTCAAATTCTCAATGAATCCTCATTTTGCAAGAGCCTCTAT
>NZ_JAEKNT010000114.1 GCF_016406725.1 Sphaerochaeta sp. S2
TTGTTGCAATCATCTCTTTTTCATCCTCAATAAATACCTCGTCAAGCGTAAGCGAATGGTCATCACATGTTTTGATGATACCACTTACCCATGCCGTCTTGCTCGTATCATAAACCCGTACACGCTTGCCGGTAAACAAGCTGAACTCATAGATATCCTTGATTGTGCGCTGTAGGCCTGGGGTGGTTACCTCGAGTTGCAGATCACGCTCCCCCAATATCAGTTCCATTCGCGGATATACCAATCGGTATACCTTCGCACAGTGGTCGACATTTACTTCTTCTTCCTTTGCCAAGATTACAATGGTAACCAGGACACTGCTTCCGCGGTCAATCTCATTGATGTCCACCAATGTAATGCCCATTGCACTCAGCAGAGGTTCGTATTCACGAAACAAAGGTGTTTCTTCTATTCCTTTCTGTATCATACTGCTCCTGAAAAAAGTTCATAAAAAAGGGATGCGCCGGTTGGCGATCCCCAATAAACAACTAATCCTGCTAAAATAGTATCGATAACGAGGATCTTTGTCAACGATGCATGTATGACTAGACATCAGCAAGTACCATTATCGTTGCTTTACAACCAAAATGAGACTCCAGCAGTTCACTTGCCCGTCGAGAAGTAGCTCCTGTGGTCTTTACATCATCAAGGAGTGTGGCAGTATACCCTGCTGACAGAAAATGTACAAATTGATCATGCTTTTTCTTGGAATGTGTCAATTGCATTGCCTGTTCACCAAGCCGTTGCTCTTTCGAAAGATATTTGTGTTGCATTCCCTTATGTCTATTGAAAAGAGAAAGATAGGCATAGCCCTCCTTTCTTGCAAGATAGGAGGCAATAACCTCACTCTGGTCAAAACCCCTTCTCCTATACCCTTCCCTTGAACAAGGTATGGGGATAATGATCGGAGAGGTCACTCTTTTCAGTAGAGGTAGATATAACCCAGAGAGGAGAGGTGCCAGTGACCGTTCTCCCCCAAATTTATAGCATTTGATCAAAGATGCGAGTGTATTTCCGTATGGGCCATAGGAGAGTACTCCCTTGCTGCAGAAAGAACATGCATAGGTAGCATCAAGCACCGGTTGTCCACAGACTGGACAGCGATATGAAAACAAAAAATCATACCCAGCCCTCCGGATGGCTTCCTCACATTCTGGGCAGAGTGTTGTATCAGAAAGTTTCTTGCATAGATGACACCACATACCCCTTAAGAAGGATCTCTGGCTACCTTGCTTGCAATTTCTCCTGTAAATCCTTCAATAACAGGAGCGCCTCCAAGGGAGATGACTGGTCTATGCTGAATGACTCCAATGCATCGATGACTTCTCTTTCATTCGCATCAAGATCACTATAGGGGAGTTCTTCCTGTTCAGAGGCAGCACTGAATAGATCAGGTTGCATGGCAGCTAGGTCATACTCAGCAAAGTGCTGTTTCTGGAATTGACGGGCTTGGCGGATGATGTCACGGCCAACCCCTGCCATTCTTGCAACGTTCAAACCATAGGAACTGTTTGCAATTCCCTCAATGACTCTCCTCAGGAACTTTACTTCCCCACCCATCTCGCTTACCTGCAACGTCAAGAGTTGGATGGCGCTGGTATCAATTCGGGCGAGCTCATGGTAGTGGGTTGCAAACAAAGTCTTGCAATCCATGGACAGGAGTTTCTGCATCATGGCATAAGCAATCGACATTCCATCCTGGGTGCTGGTACCTCTGCCCAGTTCGTCTACAATTACAAGAGAATGCCTTGTCGCAGTTCTAAGAATGTGGGCTGCTTCCTGCATCTCGACGAGGAAGGTGGACTCTCCACGGGCAAGATTGTCACTCGCTCCTACCCTGCAGTAGAGACGATCGACGATGCCAAGCTTTGCTTTCGTAGCAGGGACAAAACTACCAATTTGCGCCAGGAGAACCAGCAATGCGCTCTGCCTTAGGAAAGTTGACTTGCCTGCCATATTCGGTCCTGTGATCAAACAGAACCGTTTTCCGGTGCTTTTAATCGTCAGGTCATTGGCAACAAAACCACCAGGGGTGAGATGTTGTTCTACCACTGGATGTCTTGCCCCTTCCAGGATAAGCACATCCTCGTCTGTAAAGCTTGGCTTGGTATATTGGTGGGTGATTGCCGTACTTGCAAAGCTCTGCAAACAATCCAGGTCACTGAGGAATCCACTGATGGAGAGCAGTATCTGTTGTAAGTCCCTGGTCTTGGATACCAATATTTCGTAGACTTCCTTCTCCCTCTCTTCAGCCAAAGCGGTACTCTCAAGGATTTGTTGTTCCAGTTTGATCAATTCATCACTGGTGAACCGCTCGGCATTCACCAATGTTTGTTTGCGGTAGAAGGTGGAGGGAACCTTTGAGGCATGGGTCTTGGTAACTTCTATATAGTGGCCAAGGATCTTGTTGGAAGAGAGCTTTATGGTAGGGATTCCCGTCTCTTCCTTCAGTTGCTTGAGATAGGAGTCCAACAGCTCCTTACCCCCCGATTTGGTACCTCTGAGTGCATCCAGTTGTGCATCAAAACCTTTACGGATCACCTTTCCTTCCTCAAAAGGCCCCTGCCACTGGTCATTGATGGCTTCCTGAATTTCACTTGCAAGCTGGAGCAACATTTTAAGCTGTGTTTCATCCAGCCTGGAGGGAAGGATATCCTGGTATCGTTGATCAACCAATTGGAAAAAGGCTGAAATGGTCTGGGCAATCCCTGTCAGGTCCCTGGGAACCTGCCTATTCATGGCAATACGGGAAGTCAGGCGCTGGATATCCAATACTTGTTTCAGGATCGACCTGACCCTGCCCAGTTCATCACGGTCCAGGAAAAGCATCTCAACCCATCTCTGACGAAAGAGAATTTGGTTGATATCTGTCAAGGCTTGTGTGATCCAGTTTTTCAACTGACGGGTACCCATACTGGTGAGGGTGGCATTGATCGCGGAGAAAAGCGTGAATTTCTCACTTCCATCATTGGTATTGCTTACCAACTCAAGACTTTTTCGGCTTGCCTCATCGATATGCAGAAATTGTGTCTCTTCAACCACTGTATATGAGTCAATCTGGTTCAAGCTTGTCTTTGCCGTCTCTCTCAAATACCAGAGCAGAGCCCCAGCACTGGAAAGGCGATGGTCCTTCTCTTCCAGGGAAAAGGCTTTCAGACTCGTACTTCCTATATGGTTGCAGAGCAGACTGTATCCATCAGCAATGGAAAATCTCCAAGGCGGAAGCTTGCTTACCATTGCTTGTTGAGAAGCTAGCAAATCCTGGTAGTCCTGGTAGAGAAAATAATCATCCTCATTAACCAAGAGTTCCCTGGGCCGAACTTGTTCCAATACAGCAAGCAATGAACCATAGTGATGATCTTTTCCTAGAGTCCTCAATGAGAACTCACCTGTGGTGATGTCTGCATAGCTGACAGAAATACCCTGTTTCTGGAATGAGATGCTCAAGACATAACTGGATTGTTCTGCATCAAGGTAGTCATCTTCAATGACTGTAGCAGGAGTGATGACCTGCACCACTTCACGGGTTGCAAGCTTTTTTCCGCCTTCCTGGTTGAGGCTGGTCTGCTCACAGATGGCAATCTTCTTGCCCGCTTCGAGTAATCGTTTGATATAGGTTTTTGCTGCATGATACGGAATGCCACACATCGGCTGACCATTGCGCTTGGTGAGGGTTAGGTTGAGGAGGCGGGAAACTTCCCGGGCATCATCCTCAAACATCTCATAGAAATCACCAAGGCGGAAGAACAGTACTTCCCCTTGGTGTTGCTCTTTAATCTGATGGTACTGGACCATCATGGGTGTCAAAGTCTCTTTCTCACTCATACTCAATACAGCGTTGTAGTGATCGCAAGTACCAGTTTCAAGCCACTGTCGTCACTGCTGCCCCTGAAGATGGTCCCTCCATCCCATGCAAAGGTATCATCAATGTAACTTGCGTTTTTCACCAGATACAATCCCAATGGGAACCCGGGTACTTTCAGTTTGATTCCTGCTCCCATGGAGTAGTACCAAGCAAGTGAAGATGGAGCGATGTTCTGCAAATCGGTACTGACTCCTGTGGCACTGCCATAGATCTCCGCTGAGAGTACATTGTGGGCAAGAGGCCAGCTGATGGAAACCTGGTTGTCCCACAGGTATGCCTGGTCAAAGATAACGGAGAAACCACGACCGGTATTCATACCATCGATATAGAGCATCTCATAGCGGGTGGCACCCTGTTTTGCATCGTACCAATCCCATTTCTGTGTTTCTCCCGTATCAAATCTACTATTATAATCATAGTACTGGGGTAGCATTGCACTGACAGTGGTGGTAGCACCCAACACGACATTGGCATCCTTCTCTGCAAGTTCAAACGAGAAGAGCGTTATATATCCACTAGCAGATGAAGAGG
>NZ_JAEKNT010000115.1 GCF_016406725.1 Sphaerochaeta sp. S2
CAATGAACCCATGATTCCCAGCATCCCGCCATGGTGATGCCGGTTTCCCATGTCCAGGGACCAGACCCCAAGGCATGAAAACGGTCAGGTCTTACAAATCCTGCCCAAAATACTTGATATTTGCTGTTACCCAACACTCGAACCTCTGGTATTTTCCCAGAAATCCTGCCAGTTCCCTAAAAATTTCTCAAATGACATTTTCCCTGCCGGTTGACACACCCTGTAGATACAGGGGGGACCATGCTAGAGCAGGTCTATGTGCCTTACATCTCATTTTAAATAAAAAATACAATTTCACTGAGTTGTTTTCTTGTATTCTGGAAAGCAATCAATGAGAATACATAGATATGTTGTTACTGATAAAGATTGTAGGGATAGTTGTCATCCTGGTTTTGGCTGTTGTATTGGTAGTGTTTGCTGGATCTTTCATCAATCATAGAATTCAATTGCAGAAAGAAACAGAAGCATTTCCACCTCCTGGGACATTGGTTACTGTTGATGGTGTCACCATGCATCTGTATGCCCAAGGGAATGCAGATACCACTTTGGTGTTTTTGGCCGGCCATGGAACCAGTTGCCCTACATTGGACTTCAAGCCTTTATGGTCTCGATTAGTGGATACATTTACGATTGTTGTAGTGGAGCGAGCGGGCTATGGATGGAGTTCGGTTTCGAAGTCTCCTCGGGATATTGATACAGTACTCGAACAAACACGAACTGCCTTGCAGATTGCCAGCCACACTGCACCGTATGTGTTAATCCCTCATTCCATGAGTGGACTTGAAGCGCTCCGTTGGGCACAGAAATACCCAGATGAAGTACAGGCAATAATTGGATTGGACCCCAGTACACCAAAGGCAATACACACGCTTCCTAAAATACAGAATTCACAGTTGTCTGCTCTTCAGTTCATCTCAAAGATCGGACTCACGCGCCTCATTCCCGAATCTGATATGAAGAAAAACCTACCACTGCTTGATTCCGATGCCCTCTCTGATGCTGACAAGGCGAGTTATCGGGCAATGTTCTACCGAAGTACAGTTACCTCCGACATGATCCGTGAAGCAGAAGCAGTTGGGGAGAATTCAAAGATTGTGGACCAATTCGGAGTACCGATTGAAACACCTATGCATTTCTTTCTTTCAGAAGAGCAGGACCGTATGGCCTCAGGTTGGATAGAGACGGCAACCACCTATCTGTCCTCCGTGAAAGAAAGTTCTTATACGATTCTTACAACCGACCACTATGTTCACCATAATAAAGCTGATCTTATTACGTTGGAAGTAAAGCGTTTTCTCAATCACCTGTAGGTGCAATTGCCTCTCATGAATGTTGAAAAGCAGAGACCAATTATTCGAGATATTTCTGCAGCTACCCAACCCCAAGAAAAGCATCGCTAATTTCATTCAATATCAAGAATTCAAAAAAATCTTTATCTTTGCCGATTTTTTGCATGCCAAGTGATTGACTCAACTGGAGAAATACCTAATTATTGGGCTGAATTTTAAAGGAGGCTGCCATGCAAGCAAGCATCAATTCTTATCAGTCTCTTAGCCTCTCCACTCCAGCCTAGAATCTCCTATAGGCCTACCATGTAGGCGTAGTTTGCCACCGATCCAGGGAATGGCGTATGCTGACCTGGACGGGTAGTTATCTTTTCTTTCAGGAGGTTTCGCCATGAGCAGACCTACCACCAAGCATGTTATCATCATTTTGCTGACCATCTTCAGCATGATCGCCCTTCTCGGTTGCCAGAAGTCCGAGACGAATGATTCAAAGAGCAGCAGCAAAAAGCTCTATGTCTACAACTGGTCCTACTATACTCCCGATTCAGTCATCGCCTCGTTTGAAGAGGAATTCGGTGTAGATGTAATTCTCGATTACTTTGCATCCAATGAAGAGATGTTCACCAAGCTTATGGCTTCCTCAGGGGCTGGCTATGATGTCATATTCCCCAGTGGGGATTATGTCTCCATCATGAAAAATCTCGATATGCTGGAAAAAATAGACACCACCAAGATGGACAACCTACAATACATCTCCCCGCTCGCCTTGGAAAAGGCTACCTATGACCCTGAAATGGAATACTCGGTTCCCTACTACCTTGGTGCCAGTGGAATTGCCGTCAACAAGGAGATGGTCAGCAATTATGAGAAGAGCTGGAACATCTTTGCTGATGAGCGCTACAAGGACCGTATGGTGATGATGGATGATATGCGGGAGGTCATTGGTGATGCACTTGCCTATCTGGGCTATTCAGTCAACACCACAAACCCAGCCGAGCTCGAGGAAGCACGGATACTGATCAACACCGAGTGGAAACCAAATCTGGTCAAATTCGATGCAGAAGGGTTTGCGAAGGGCTTCGCCAGCGGTGAGTACTGGATCGCACATGGCTACGCAGAGGCAATCTTTGAGGAGCTTCAGGAATCCCAGTGGGACAATGTGGACTTCTTCCTCCCTTCCGATGGAGGACCAATGTATATTGACTCGATGTGTATCCCCAAAGGAGCCAGGAACTATGACCTTGCCCTTGAGTTCATCAACTATATCCACAAGCCGGAGAACTATGCACAGTTCCTCGACCGGTTCCACTTCCCTTCCTCGGTGAACATGGAAGCCGAGCAGTACCGCACAACCACCCCGTTCTATACCGTTGATATGCTCACCTCCTATGAGTTGAAGGATGACCTGGGAGCAAGCTTGGAAATGTACAACAAGGCGTGGGAGAGCATCCGTTATGTTGATTGACCTACTCTCTCCTTAGAGGGTACAGTCATGGGTAAGCGGAGGTCTCTATGCAATGCTTTACCCATGACACCTATATTTCACCTTTTTCTTGGCGTTATGCAAGTGAGGAAATGCGAACTGTATTCAGTGAGGAGCATAAGAGAAAGCTCCTGAGAAAGGTTTGGGTTGCCCTTGCAAGCGCCCAGGCAGAAGCTGGTCTCGTAAAAGCGGAACAGCTCTCTGAATTGATCGCACACCAAGAAGACATAGATATCGAGAGAGCCAGCGAGATTGAGGCTGAGATCCACCATGACCTTATGGCGGAGATCAAGACCTTCGCAGAACAATGCCCCAATGCTGGCTCTATCATTCATCTTGGGGCAACCAGCATGGACATCCTGGACAACATGGATGCGATGCGCCTGAAGCAAGCCCTCACCCTGATCATCGAAAAAACCAAGACGCTGCTCTCCCTTTTCGTAGAGAAGATGGAGCGTTATGCAGATACCCCTTGCATGGCCTTTACCCATATCCAACCCGCAGAACCCACCACGGTAGGATATCGTCTTGCCCAGACTGCCCAGGACCTCAAAGAGGACCTTGAAGGTCTCCTGGCCGTACAGGCATCGGTTCGTGGCAAGGGAATGAAGGGAGCTGTAGGTACCAGTGCAAGTTATACGGAGTTGCTCAAGGACCGTTCGTTGTCTGCCATGGAAATGGAACAACGGGTCATGGAAAACCTTGGACTGGAAGCGTTCACCGCTGCCACCCAGGTCTATCCCCGCAAGCAGGATTATCGAGTAGGGACAGCACTCAGTTCACTTGCCTGTACCCTCTATAAGTTCTTTATTGACTTCCGTCTGCTCCAGAGCCCACCCATTGGGGAGTGGAGTGAACCCTTCGGAGCAAAGCAGGTAGGCTCTTCAGCGATGCCGTTCAAACGCAATCCGATAAACAGCGAAAAGATTGACAGCCTCTGCAGGTATATCTCCGCACAGAGCGAGGTACTCTGGCAGAACGCTGCATCCACCCTTCTTGAGCGCACACTCGATGACAGTGCAAACCGTCGTCTGGTGCTTCCCGATATGTTCCTTGCCCTGGATGAAGTGCTCCTCACGGCCAATAAGGTGGTCAGCGGAATGCAGATCCACCAAAGTGGCATTGCGCGTAATCTTGAGGCGTACGGTATCTTTGCTGCAAGTGAACGCCTTTTGATGGAACTGGGAAGAAAAGGTGCCAATCGGCAGGAGATGCATGAACTTATCAGGGAGTACAGCCTGAAAGCTTGGGCAGAGGTACAAGAGGGTAAGCCAAATACCTTGAAGGATATGCTCACCCAGGATGAGACAGTCCTCTCTTTTCTATCCAAGGAAGCAGCTCTTGAGACACTTGATGCCACCCAATATATTGGGGACAGTGCCCTTCGTACCCGCTTGGTAGCTCAGGAGATTATGTCCATTCTCAACCAATGACGATCAGACCGGTAAAGATCAGGTAATAGATTGCCATACGGGGGAAACGGATAAGGCTGGCAAGCAAGAAGTGATGAACCTTCAGTTCCAGTATCCCTGCCACCGTGCAGATGGTAGAGAAAGGAAGCGGGGTCAATCCACTGATGACAATGGCCCAGATTCCATACTTGGTGATGATCTGCTCGGTATGGGTTCCTGACTGTTTGAGCACCCACTTCCTGAAGATGGGAATAAGGCCGACAAGTCTCCCAAAGAGATAGGCGAAGAACGCTCCTGCTACTGAGCTCGCACCCATTACCAGGATAGCCAGTGCTGGATGCCACTCCATCACAAATGGCCACATCAAATCCACTGAGAGAGGTAGTACAAAGAGGTCTACGATGAATACGTAGATTGCAACGCCGTGAACCCCGAAGTTCTCAATGAACTGCTGCACCACTACGTTCTGGTCCCAGCCTGAAAGCCGGTAGTACCTAAGGCCAATGAAATACATCCCAAAGATGAAAAGCATCAGGAGAAAGGTACGTAGGAGCAGCTTTCGTACATCCAGCGACCCATCCTCCTTGAGATAGGTTTCTTTCTTGAACAGTGATCTCAACCACATGGGTATCTTCATACCAGTAGATCCTTGAATGTCTTGAGCAGGATAAGCCCTTCTCCTGTTCCCACTCCTTGGTAGAGAGGAGGCTTTCCACCTCCCTTTCCGGCAATGGTTGAGAGCAGGTTCTGCCGTTGCTTGGAGAAATTCAACAAGAACTCCGCTTCCCCAACCAGGGCAATGAGCCAGAGGACCTGCTCACCATTTTGCTGTACGGCACAGAGAGCCAGGTTTTCAAACGCTGTTGCTGCCTTGCCGATGTCCTTGAGAGAGAGTCCTTCCTCCACTTCCCAAAGCACAACTGGCGTTCCTTTTTCCTCAGGTGCTCCTGCAATGTGTTTCTCCAACTCCAGAAGTGCCAGCCGTTCATTGCACTTCTTTAGTGCACTCTTATCAGAAGAGGCTTGGGTGACGGCCTTACTTGCTGTCTCAACCAATTCTTCCACGGGGGAAGAGAAGAGAGCACCAAGCTGTTCTACGATACGCTCCTTCTTTCTAATCTCTTCCCGGGCAATTGCTCCAATGGTGAAGATGAGTCTGACATGTCCCCTGATCATCTCCTGCCCCTCATAGTGGAAGAGATCTATCTCCTTGGTGTTTGCAACGTGAAGTCCACCGCAGGCAACAGTGTCGATATCATCAACGACCACCAGTCTTACCCCGTCCCCTTCTACCTTGATCGATCTTCTCAGGTCCAAGGCCTGTGCGCTTTGCTGGGTATGTACTTCATAGGAGACAGGCTTTGCTTCCCGTACACTCTGGTTCACCAGATCCTCCAAGGCATAGCAGACAGTGAGTGGAATATCCTTCCTATCGGTCTCTATGGTAAGGATTCTCTCTCCCTGATGCACACTGACAGTGGCTATGGAGAAGTGGTGGAACAGCAATCCACTGGCCACATGCTGGGCTGTGTGCATCTGCATATAGTGGTAACGGTGTTCCCAGTCAAGGACAATGTCCACCGTGTCTCCAACGGAGAAGTCTGGGTCTGCCACCTGATGGTAGATGGTATGATCATCATCCTTGATGGTATCAAGGAGGGGCTTCCCTGCAATGGTGCCCCTGTCTCCTGCCTGGCCTCCCCCCTCTGGGTAGCAGATGGTTTTGTCCAAGACTACTCCCTTTTCTGTGATGGAGGTGACAACGGCCTGAAGTGTCCGCTGATAGGGTTCTTCATAATAAATAGGCTTTGAATGCATGTTCAGTCCTTTGATTTCAATGGAGTGTTTGCTCGTCGTCCACCGGCAAGGCAGTATTTGCCACGGGAAGGTGGAAGTTGTATTTGATCGCAACGATGCGAATCAGGAAGACTACACTACTCGCTATGATGAATTTGCTCAAGAGTCCGAGTCCCGTCATCTCGAGTGCCAAGTAAAGGATACCCCCCAAGAGACTTGCTGTCGCGTAAAAGTCACTGGTAAGTACGGTTGGAATTGAGCGGCTCATGACATCACGAACAACCCCTCCTCCGACTGCAGAAAAGACACCACAAAGCAACTGCCCCACCGGTCCAATGCCAAACATAGCCCCTTTTGCAACTCCAAGGGCAGTGAAGACTCCCAGGCCAAGGGAATCGGCAAAGAGGATTACTCTCCAACGCCCGACAAACTTGGGAGCAAGGAAGAATACAGCCAGACCAGTACCGACGCAAATGAGTATATAGGCACTGTTGGAAAAGGCCGCCACCGGGGTTGCCCCAATTGCTGCATCCCTGAGCATGCCTCCCCCACATCCGACTGTACAGGCAAATACGACAACTCCCAGAATGTCCAACTTGAGCCGAACTCCTTTTACTGCACCGGTTATGGCAAAGATAAAGGTTCCCAGTAGGTCAAAGATATAGATGATGTTTTGCTCCAGTTCCATGGGTTGAGGGTACCACCAAACCATGACTTGTCCAAGATGGAGAACTGTACTATCTTTACTAAGGTCTAGAGGAGAACGTTATGGCAATTATCAAATCTGCATGGGAACTGGCCCTGGAGAAGACAGAAAACTTACAGGCCGACCCGAAGAAAATCAAGAAAGAACAGCTCGTCAAGGAGGGCAGACAACTTGCAGCAACCTTCCTCATGGATATAGATGCCACAAAGGAAGGAACTGTAAAGCAGTATGCTTCCTATGCTGGTGAAGAGAAAGACTCAGTCAAGGAAGGAATGGTTATCACATTCCTGTCAAACCTATCCCTGCCACGTAGTGCTGCCTACAAGGAATCCTTTTCCAAGGTCCTGGAACTGGGAGAAATTCTCGGTGACGGAAATGAGGAACTGAAAGAGATGCTTGGGCAACTGGAGGGATTCTTCAGCCAATATCTGGAGAATCAGGAAGACCTGATTGAGCGGATGAAGCAACAGTTTGCTCCCCATCTCCAGCAAAAACAGGCTCAGTTGCAACAGCAGTACGGTCCAAATTTCACACTCCGTCCAGAGCAGGATCCTGAGTTCATGAAGCTTCTTGAGAAGCAGCTTGGTCAGTTGGATGAGCAGTACACCAATATCCTGAACCAGGTGAAGGACCAGATCAAACAGATTCTGGGCGTTGCGTAAACCAAAGAGATAGTCTGATAGAGAAAGCCTTCCGCTCGTCGGGAGGCTTTTTGCAATTCATAAAGGAGAGGCCATCCTCCAGCAACGCAAGAGAGTGGCCTCTATATATGAAAAAGTGTGTATGAAGATCTTAGTTCCAGTACTTCTCCATCCGCTTAACCAGGCTCTTTCTATAGCCTTCCCAGTCAGTGATGGGTTTCTCAGCCAATCCTTCCTCACAGGCAGCCTTTGCAACAGCAACAGCTTCCCATTCAATGACACGAGGGTCAAAAGGCTTGGGAACAATGTAGTTACGGCCGAAGCTGAACTTCTGGCCACCATAGGCCTTCTCTACCGAGGCAGGAACAGGTTCCTTTGCCAGAGCAGCCAAGGCCTTTGCTGCTGCCATCTTCATTCCTTCGCTGATAACCACTGAACGGACATCCAGAGCACCACGGAAGATGAAGGGGAAACCAAGCACGTTGTTGATCTGGTTGGGGTAGTCACTCCTACCAGTTGCCATGATCAGGTCATCCCTGGTCTCCATCGCCAGCTCGTAGGCAATTTCAGGATTTGGATTGCTCATTGCGAAAACCACAGGATCCTTTGCCATGGAAAGCAACATCTCAGGGGTTACGCAATCTGCAACAGAAAGTCCCATAAGTACATCTGCATCCACCAGTGCCTCTGCAAGGGTTCTTGCAGGCAAATCGGTTGCAAATTCTTCCTTCTCAGGAGTCATACCTGCGGCTCTTCCCTTATAGATGACACCCTTGCTGTCGCACATGAGAATATTCTCTCTCTTCACTCCAGCAGCAATAAACATCTTTCCACAAGAGATACCAGCTGCACCTGCACCGTTGACCACAACCTTGACCTCTTCCAATTTCTTGCCGCCAATCTCACAACTGTTCATCAAGCCAGCAGTTGCGATAATTGCGGTACCATGCTGGTCATCATGGAAGATGGGAATGTTGCAACTCTTGATCAACTCCTGCTCTATACGGAAGCATTCAGGTCCCTTGATATCCTCAAGGTTTACACCACCGAAGGTAGGACTCATGGTCTTCACGATATCGATGATCTTATCTGGATCCTTGGTGTCGAGCTCGATGTCAAAGACGTCGATATCCGCAAATCTCTTGAACAGTACTCCCTTACCTTCCATAACAGGCTTGCTTGCCAATGCTCCGCGGTCACCAAGACCGAGGATGGCGGTTCCGTTGGAAATAACTGCCACGAGGTTACCCTTCGAGGTATACTTGTAGGCATCCTCCGGTTTCTCTGCAATTGCCAAGACCGGCTTGGCAACTCCAGGGGTATATGCCAGACCCAGCTCATCAGCAGTCTGACAGGGCTTGGAGGGAACTACGGATACCTTTCCAGGAACTCCGTCTTTCATATGGTAATCGAGCGCGCGCTTGGTCAAATCATCTTGCATAGTAACAACTCCTGTTTATTTTTCAAAATCCCACTGATAGTCCATCTTGAACCGGTCACGAAGGGTGATCATGACCTTCTGGAGGCTTGGAGGAACCGGGCATCCATGTTCCTTTCTATACTGGTACGCCAGGTGCTCTTTCTCTCCTGCTGTGAAGATGTAATCTTCCCCTGGTGCCTTCTTGCTGGCTCGAAGCTCACGACAGATGGTTCCAGCTATGCGCTTGAAGGTTTCCAATCCCATGAAGAACTCTGGGTTGATGGCGATGAAGAAGTGCCCAAGTGGATACGGGATGGGCTTATGCTCTTCATCAAATCCATTGAGAGCCTTCATCCAGGAACCATCCTGTAAGGCAGCTGAGAGAATCTCAACCACGGTTGCATACCCGAAGCCCTTATAGCCTCCGGTCATCTCCCCGATTCCGCCAAGCGGAGTGAGGGCAGCCATGCCTGTGGTCAGGTCCTTGAGCACCTGCTGCGTATCGGTCCTGGTCTTTCCTTCATGGTCGAGTACCCAACCTTCAGGCAATTCCTTTCCTGCACGGCCATATACTTCAATCTTTCCTCGCTGGGAGACACTGGTTGCACAGTCCAGCACGAAGGGGAACTCCTCATCGGTTGGGATACCGAAGGTTAGCGGGTTGGTCCCGAGCATATTCTCTACGCCATGCGTGGGAGCAATGGATGGACGGGCATTGGTGCCTGTGATTCCGATCATTCCTGCCTCAGTAGCCATGGTGGCATAGTAGCCAGCAATACCGTAGTGGTTGGAGTTGCGTACAGCAACCATACCAAGACCATACTTCTTTGCCTTCTCGATTGCCATTTCCATTGCCTTGTAGCCGGCAACGTGTCCCATTCCATTGTGGGCATCGAGAACTGCTGTTGCTGCCTGATCCTTCAAGACCTCGATCTCTGTGACAGGATTCATTATCCCGATGTCAATGCGGTCGATGTAGATTGGCTTCAGTCTTCCGATTCCATGGCTGTCAATTCCACGTTTGTCACTTGCGATCAGTACATCACCGATGATCTTTGCATCATCTTTGGGTACTCCTGCATGTACCAAGGCTTCTTCCATGAACTTTTCCAATTCACCGAAAGGGATCCATGCACAATCTTCATACTGCTCTGCATACTCATCCATATACTTCATACGGCACTCCTTGTATTGGTTGCTACGATAATTTCCAGACTCTCTGGAATCTCCATTTGCTGTACTATTTCTGCTCCCTTTTCATCCGTTACCAGGGCATCGACCTGGTCAAGGGAGACAGTCTTGAAGTTTGACACCACCCCAATCTTGTTGCTTGCTGCAACGACAAACACCTTACCTACCGTGTGCTCTATCATGGCTCTGGTAGTCTCAGCCTCCTCCAGGATTGGAGTGGTAAGTCCTGCTGATGGGGAAAACCCATCCACACCTATGATGGCTTTGTTTGCATGTATCTGGCTTACAATCAGGGAAGAGAGGGAACCTGAAACTGAATGGCTTCTGTTTCGGTAGATGCCACCGGCAAGTATGAGCCTGATGTGTTCACTCTCTTTACAGAGGTAGACTGCATCTATGTTGTTGGTGACGATGGTTACCCGCTTCTCCAAGGATGCTACGGCCCTGATCACTTCAAACGTCGTGGAACCACTATTGATATAGAGGGTATCGCCTTCTTCCACGAAAGAGGCAACAGTCTCTGCGATTGCAGCTTTCTCCTGGGGGTATTCACTTGCTTTCTGTAGATAGTCAGGTTCCACTGGAAGATTTCTTCTGGCCGTTGCCCCTCCATGGGTACGTTCTACCAAGCCCTTCTTTGCAAGGTGGTCCAAATCTCGTCTGATGGTTAGTTCACTGACAGAAAATTGTTCCGCAAGCAAGCTGACCGTTACACTCCCCTCCTGACGGATGAGAGTGAGAATATCATGCTGTCTGCTTGCTGGTATGTTTGACATGAACGCTTCCTTGAATGTTTTTGAACTTTTTACCTGCTATACACCCAGAATACAATCATAAACGTTCATTTGTCAATGGAAGATTGTAAGAAACACACCGAACAAACTGCTAAGAGCCAAGAAAGAATCCAATCCTACTTGATTATCGCCCGAAAACCTGTTATGTTCATCTTGCAACGAGCATTGGTGCCATACCCAAGTGGTAAGGGAAAGGTCTGCAAAACCTTGATAC
>NZ_JAEKNT010000116.1 GCF_016406725.1 Sphaerochaeta sp. S2
AAGCAACTGAATCTTACCAAAAGCGTTATCAAACTCATCGCTCGAGGAATCAACTTTAACTTCCACGACCCTACCAAGAAGTAGATTAATCTGACCTTCAATTATTACAAATTCTCCAACTTCTCCTTTACCATACCGACCACCCAAATAATAGGAGCCACTTGGAGCACCAGCATCAGAGAGATTCACTTGCACGGCACTGGCAGAAACTGAATTCACTTTGCCCATCAAGAGTTCAGGTCTTAACACCCCTTTTGGAAATGTATCTTTAATGTTCATTCAGCATCTCCCACTATAGACTTAACTGCTTGAGCCATTTTTTCAGCAGGTGACAATGAGCTTAAATCAGGAATGAGTTTTGAAAAATCCTTGAAGGATGCGTTAATAAATGCCACATCACTACCTTCTTCAGCAAGTTGATATAATTCACTCCAGACAGGATTGCATTTAGTATTCTTATCAATAAGGTTATTCTTTGCATTATAATCAGAAATAATAACCTTAAGATGCGGGTTAGTTTTAATTGCCGAAATAATCGGCTCTGCTAGGTGGGCATCATTAAATCCAAAACCAGTGACAATGATACACGTATTAGGTTCTCGAAGTGCCGCCAAATACCTTGCCATTATTTCCAGATGGGGTTGAATATAAGATTGTTGATATTTCCCTCTTGCTGGAAAAATCATACAGACACCTTCTGGTGTTGCTTCTTTTTCAATAATCACATTCTTTTCACGTTCCCAATTTACAGAACCATGTAATTTATATAGCTGAAAGACCCCTTCTAGGTAGCTATCAATTTTTTGAGAGTTTGAAGTGCGCCTTACAATATCAAAATCAAAAAATCGGGGATCATAATGGCGTGGCTTGGTAAATGAAAAACCATCAATTACAACTATCCCTGTCTTACTTGCTGCTTCTTCAAAACAGGTATCGTAATTCGTAGTAAACAATTTCAAGCGTGAATCTCGGGTTCTTCTACGTGATAGTTTGTGAAGAAAGATTTGATGACTGGCTAAGGTCTCATTTGTCTTTTTATAATTACAACGCTTTAGTATCCTCTCCTTACTATTGCTAACAAATTTTTTGACAATACCTGTATTATCATTATCTATCTGCAGAACTGCCTCACATAATGAAAGAAGTTCTTCAAAATTTTGCTTTTCTTCATACTTATACCTAACAGTACCGAAAACCTCCTTCGCTTCAGAACTATAGGAGTCACCCTCTTTTGTACATAATTCCCAGAGATCTGACATAGAAGGACCCATCTTAGGGCCATCTTTCCCACTCATTGAAGTGCCACTTCCTGCAAGGACAACAATATTCTGCATTTGCATTGAAGAAAGGAGAAAGCGTTTAAGGATATCTTTTTCCTCTTGATTCCTCTCCGGGTCGTTTTCCGAATTCTTCACTGATATTGAAACCCATTTATTGTCTTGGGAGAGCCTCCAGCTAATTTCATAATCTTTTTCCATTATTCAAACACCTGCCTTATTTTTATAATTCAGTCTAATTCCAGTGGCAATGAAATCTACAAAAATCGGGGATAGTAAAATCTCATCAGAGGTCTAAGCAAAATCGTCTTCAACCATAAGCCGTATTGTTTTTCACACTACCAAATTCTCTTTCGACGTATGACAACATATACCACTCCATCTATTGTCAATTGTTAGAATCTGCTAGTACATCTTGAGGTGAATAGATTGCAGTAAATGCCATCAGTGCTTCCAATGTATACCTTCGAAAAAACTTGTTAAAATCTAGATAAAATATTGCTATGGAAGCAAAACAAATGGAAGCAACCAGTACTATTTGCCAAGAAAACCCTATTGATAAAAATGAATGAATCAAGTAACTCCAAAACAGGATAATCAAGGTGAAACACATTGTTCTTGTAAATCCATATAGAGCAACATAATTCTGCATTTTCCCATAATGATTTTTAGTATGTTCATTTGCATAATGATATATAAGTCGAAAGAAATCGGGATCCCGAACCTCTCCAGTACAACAGGCTTCTTCAGCTGACGGTGCTTGTTCTTCTTTATAGTACTCTTTATGAAAAGTATTAATTTTTAGCCTTATTTTGTTCCCAAGAAATTCATCCAAAGGTTTCCCTAGGAATTCCCGATAAGCAAAACATCTTCGGATTACTAGATCGGTGAATACAACTGGGAGAATTATGCCACATATTAACAACCTTCCAAACCATTGCAGAAATCTCTGTACCCTTGTTCCAGATGTATGTTTAGGTGCTATTAAAAAGGAGTTGTCTTTGTTCTCGTAATTTACTTGGATTTCAACAGGTTTAGCCTTCATCCAGAAGTATCTCCAAAATCCAGGAATTCCGTAATTTAGGAGATATCTTGAAGGATATCCAAGCGTCCAAATTGAATACTTCTCAACGGTTACTG
>NZ_JAEKNT010000117.1 GCF_016406725.1 Sphaerochaeta sp. S2
GATTAAAGAAGATCTTCGACAATTCACAGAAAAAATCAGTTCCGAGAAAGAGATAAATCTGAAAGTTTTTGGTATAGGATCCCAAACATTGAAACAAGTTATTGTAAATCTTAAAAAGCTTTACAATCTTTAATGGTAACTGCTCATGTATAGGCTTTTCTTCCTGAGTGAGCCTTCTTCTTAGCCCCTGTTTCGTTATTGAATTTGTATCATAGGTACCAGAAGAATTGTCATATTTCCCATAAAAGGCGGCATTTTAAGGCTACTGGGAGTGCTGCTTCAGCACCATTAATACCTCGAATCCTCGTTCAGGTAAAATTCAAGGTCCAGATAGATATCCTCAAGCTTTGTACGTGCCCAAAGGTTCTTGCGTAGGAACTTCAAGCTGGATTTGATGCTGGGGTCGTTATAGAAGCATTGTAGTTGCACCATGTCGTACAGCCCTTTCCAGCCGTAGTAATCGACCAGACGGATAAGCAGATTCTCCAGTGTTATGCCATGCAGGGGGTTGTTCACTTGTGTAGTTGAATTGGTCATGTCTGTGATAGAATCTCCTTCACACGCCCTACTTCACCACTCTCAAGACGAACCTTGATACCATGCGGATGCATGCGAGAGTTGGTCAGGATGTCCTTGACTACACCTTTGGTGGTAGCACCAGTTGCTTGGTCCTGCTTGAGGACAATGAGCACTTCCAGTCCAGCGTGTATATCAGCTCTTATCTTTCCATCCATATCGATCTCTCCCACACCCCTCACTCTACAGTAGAACGTAATATTGTTGAAGAGCAATCCGCATCAGATTTGTGCAGGTACCAAACAGCCAGCATCCCAGTGATATTCGCAATAGTTCACACCTTTGTGAGTGATAGCTTGTACTATGGAGACACTTTCTCATCGATTGCCTTGAATACCTCTTGGATATCCATGTCAGAAGAGAGCATCACCAGGTCAGCCTTGTATCCGGGTTTGATCTTGCCTCGATCTGTTTGAGAAAGCACCCGTAAGGGATTCTCGGACGCTACCTGAAAGAAGGATTGCTTGTCCAATAAGCTTTTGTGAACAAGGTTTCTTGCTGATTCGCTGATCAGCATAGCAGAGCCTATCAGTATGTCATTATCACGGTAATAACAGGCTTTTCCATTCGAATAGATTTGCTTGCCCAGATAGATGCCTTCACCGGCACCCATACCCGCCTCTGTGTGGTATCGTAGAAATACCTAAAATGGTAGTGACCTTTTCCCTATTTTGGTTGTGACAAGAAAGGGACACTTGCAACGAATGTCCCATCGAATCTACCTTCTTGTTGACTAAAACGACAAGGAGAACAACCGGAGTATGTTGAAAATGTCCCAGATAGATACTATCAAGAACATGTGGAGAGATGGAAGGTCCAAAGCAGAGATAAAAGAAGTGACAGGATTGGACAGGAAGACTATCAGTAAATACATCAATAAAGAGGATTTCAGCAAAGGGCCTGAGGTGTATGCAAAAGATCAGAGAGGCAGCAAGCTTGACCCGTACAAGCACATCATAGACGAGTATCTGGAAAAACAGAGCGAGTATTTCCATAAGCAGCGACTGACTGCGCTGAGGATGCATGAGATTCTGGTCACCAAGCATAAAGCCAAGGAATTGGAACATTCCTACATCCTCGTACGCAAATACATGAAGTCATGGAGAAACCAGCGGAGAAGGAACAATGGACCGGGCACCCTTAAGCTGGTATGGCATCCTGGGGAAGCCCAAGTCGATTTCGGGGAGGCGGATTTCATCGACACGGATGGAAGTTATGTCCGCAAGAAATACTTCGTCATGTCATTTCTCCACAGCAACATGGCAATCTATGAGATTCTACCAGGCGAGAACGGGGAATGTGTTTGTCAGGGGCTGCTGGATTTCTTCATGTTCATTGGAGGAGTTCCCTACCTAATCGTATTTGACAACGCTACCGGCATAGCAAAGCGCTATGCGAACATCGTCCAGCAATCGGAGCTTTTCACCAGGTTCCGGCTTCATCATGGTTTTGTAGCCCAGTTCGCAAATGTTCGCTCAGGATGGGAGAAGGGCAATGTTGAGAACAAGGTGGGCACCTTGCGTCGCAACCGCCTGTCCCCTCCCTTGGAACTGGCCTATCCTCTTCAGGATTTCAATCGTAATGTAATGATTCCTGAGTCCTTTGCCTTCCGCGCAGAGGAACTGCATTACGAGAAAGGCAAGACAGGCACAGAACTGTTCATCCAAGACAGGAAGGCATTGATGGCATTGCCTGCAAAACCATTCCATGTTGCCAGGATAGATACCATGAGGACCAATGGCACCGGATGTTTCAGGATGGAGAGTGGCCATACGTATGTACTTGGTTCTGGATATGCGAATGATGCAGTGCTGGTCTCAAGGGGAGCCTGGGAAATCTCGGTCTATACACGTGGAGGTGAATTCATCAGGACATTCCCCCGTGCCTATGGGGATGAGCCCACCACCACCTATGATATTGAGGCTATGCTGGGGGCGAGTGTCAACAAGCCGAATGCGTGGATGCACAGCCCCGTGAGAGAGAAGATGGAAGATGGTGGGTTCAAGCACTATCTTGACGCTGCTGACAATTCAAGTCGTAGACGGGGGTTGTACATGCTCAATGAGTGCTCTGACCGGTTTGGATTTGGTGTCGCATCGGTGGCGGCCAACAGCTTGTGCAGGGATGGCAGGATCCCTACGAAGGAAGACCTGATTGTACTGTGCAACCGGATGGTGTCGTTCCCGCTTGAGGCAAGCGACAATCCCACCAATGTGAATCTGGGTGTATATGATGCACTGTTGGGCAAATCGGGGGAGGTTGCTCTATGAAGGCCAAGCAAGCGCAAAAGGAACTGTTCAACTCCTCATTCACCAATAAGCTGAGACAATTCTTCTTCTCCCAGGAAGGAGTCCGTCAAGCACTTGAGACTGGGACCCCAAAGCAGATCGAGTACCTGAATGAGCTGCTTGATTGTGAGCTGGCTCGCAGGACGGAATCCCGCAAGGCCAGGATGATCAAGCATGCCGGTTTTCCTTCCATCAAGAGCATTGATGAGTATGATTTCTCCAATGTGCGTTTCCCTGCCCTGATGAGCAAGGAGGAAGTGCTCTCGCTCGAGTTCATCAACCAGAAGAGAACCCTGATCTTTTATGGGATTTGTGGTAGTGGGAAGACAATGCTTTCCATTGCTCTGGGTATCAGGGCTTGCAATGAAGGCCACAAGGTGAAGTTCATGACCATGAGCCAGTTGATTGCACGACTGGCGAAAGCACGCTCTGAGGAACTCCTGGAGAGAACCCTTCTGGATCTCAAGAAGCTTGACCTGTTGATAATTGATGAATGGGGCTATTGCCAGGTAAGCAGGGATGATGCTCAGCTCCTATTCAGGGTGATTGCAGACAGTTACGAGAACAAGTCCTTGATTGTGACCACCAATCTACCATTCAGCGAATGGGGGAAGCTCATGACTGATGAGCAATTGGCAACTGCAATCA
>NZ_JAEKNT010000118.1 GCF_016406725.1 Sphaerochaeta sp. S2
TAGCTTACCATTTTCTTATTTTGAAATGCCGATAATGATCTATACATTGGTAAGAAAAGGTCTTCATCAAAGAGAGAATCCGTTCTTATACGTTGCAAAAAATGTGAGTACATACTCGGTTGATACACAAATTTCTCATCATAGGTTTTATAAATTCCTTGTCTGACTTTAAGTACCCAACTTGGTTCGATATAAAAAACTGGCTGCATACCCCATCCGTTATTACTTGTCATAGCTGAATGCGGAATAATCTCAAAATCTCTATCTTTGCTCCATGCATATAAACTAAGTAATCCATTAAAATTGAAAATCTTCACCCCTAACTTTAATACCTGCTCATAGCTTTGAAGAAAGTGCCAGAATTTAATTGCATTTATATCTGTTGTTTTTATGAGAATTATAAGATCATGAGCACTGATAAACTCAATTTCCCAATTCGTATTCTCCAATCTGTCAATAGGACCAGAGGACAGATTAGCCCCCCATCCACAAAAAACAAAAAGAATCTTCCCTTCTTTAAAATCATCAACATTTTCCACCCATTTGACGGTCTTTAAAATCTTAGGTATTAGCTCGTTTATATTTAAATCACTTATTGAATTCATCCCCGAGGACAAATAACTGTCTATCTCGATTGGATTATGTACTGGCACGAAACAAAAATACCGGCCAGGGTCAATCTCAGTCAATGAAATAGAAACAGATGGTATCGAAATATCATCTACAGAAATTGAAGAAAAATGTATTAATTCATTCAGGAAGTGCAATCTTAAAGTTGAGCTCAGCAATAGCAAATACTGATTTTCTAGTTTCAAATTTAAAACATCTATAATGTTCCTATCTAAACAGAAAGAAATAATAAGATGTTTTATGCAAATGGATATTGTATTTGGTAAGATAAGCGAAAACTCTTCACCAATCTTGAGAAATGGTTTCTTTTCTAGCGGACTATTACCTATCTCACTATTCAAAAGAACTGCCCTCGACTCAATTGGGAAACAAAACTCTTCTAAAAACTGGTCTCCTAGACTTAAACCATTGAGATCTTCTTTAGTAAATACACTTTGCCTGCTTACCGTAAATATTGAAAATTTTTCATGAATGGGGATATCTAGTTGTGGATTCTCTGAGCCAATTGTGAAATCTTCTAAATCGGATCGATTAATAAGAAAACCAGAAATCGACAACAAGCCCTCAATCTTTGATTTCAAATTTGCAAATGGCTGTTTATCAGGCATTTGTGAAACTACATCTAGAAACAATTGCAAATAGAAAGCATTGCTTTCCCATTGTC
>NZ_JAEKNT010000119.1 GCF_016406725.1 Sphaerochaeta sp. S2
TTGCCTCACTTGGATGTGTGGATAAAATCACCCATCTTATTACTGACAGTGGAATTGACAGTGAGTATGCAAAGAAGCTCAAGAGTGCTGGAATCAATGTGATTGTCTGCTAGAACGGGAGTATCATCATGCGCTACACCAACTATGCCTTCGAGGTTCCTGAGGAAAAACTCGTTCGGGTGATCATTGACACCGATGCCAAAAATGAGGCTGACGACCAATTTGCAATAGTCCATGCTGCACTCAGTCCGAAATTGGAGCATGTAGGGTTTATTGCTGCCCACTACGGGATTGACCGCCATCAAGACAGTATGCAACGAAGCTTTGAAGAACTGGAGATGATTTTCAAAAAAATGCAGCTTCCTTGGGGTTCTCTTTGTGTTCATGGTGCAGACCGTCCCATGTACACGAAGGTGGATCGGTGCATAAGTGAAGGATCGTCGCTCATTGTGCAAGAAGCGATGAAGGAAGATCCTAGGCCTCTGTATGTTCTGTTTCTTGGTCCTTTGACCGATCTTGCCGTAGCATATTTACAGGAACCCAGAATCGCCAATCGATTGACAGCAATCTGGATTGGGGGAGGGGCCTATCCCTCAGGTGGTCCTGAGTTCAATCTGGGTAATGACATCAATGCTGCGAATGTAGTTTTCTCCAGCCCAATTCCTGTGTGGCAGGTCCCCAAGAATGTGTATGAGATGATGCCTGTTTCGTTTGCAGAGCTACAGGAACGTGTGTTTTGCAGAGGAGCTATCGGTCGGTATCTTTTTGAGCAATTGAATGAGCATGCACATGAGCCAATTCCTCTTGGTAGTGCTTTCAGAACAGGAGAGAGTTGGGTCCTTGGAGATTCCCCTGCAGTTGGTTTGCTTCTATACGAGCACCGATTCGCCTTTGATTGGGTGGAGGCTCCAATAATTGGATCAGATATGCAATACATCCACACGAAATTAAACAGGCCAATCCGTGTATATCGAAATATCGACTCCAGACTTATCCTGGAAGATTTCTATGCAAAACTATCGTTATTTGCAAAAGGCTAAGTAACGATAGCGTACGTCCATTAGGTAACATTCAACTTTTCTTTTGTCAGAGTCTACAATTGTTTCGATAGCTTTTGTTTTGGATTCCTACGCAAGACGAAAGAAAAGGATTAGTTATGTACTGTGAAACATGAATAAATAGTCTTGTTTATATATGTTTATAAACAGATAAATATATTAAAATTAATGATTTAAATTGAAATAATTTGATTCGTTGACACTGGTTGCATCTTCTTGTTTACTATCATTAGCAAGGATAGATACAGAACAAATACGAATTATCCTGCTAACAAACCGAAAAGGAGATGAAAAAGATGAAACGAAAAACTATTCTTTTGCTTTCGATTCTGATTATTTCTTCTTTACTCTTCGCCCAAGGGGCCAAAGAGGAAGAAGTAGTCGTCGAAGGGCCAGCAAAACTCACTGTCTGGGCTTGGGATTCCTCATTCAATGGATACGCCATGCAAGAGGCGGACAAGTTGGATGATTCTGTAGAGATAGAATTTGTTGAGATGGGAAAGGCAGCTGCCTTGCAGAAGCTCCATACCATCCTTGCTTCTGGAGCAAAGGACAACCTTCCAGATATCGTGTTGATTAGTGATCTGCACGCAAAAGGGTATCTGATGAGTTATCCTGGTGCTTTTGCTCCTATGGATCCAGTAATTGACTATGCAAATTTTGCTCCGTATAAGAAAGAGATGCTCAGCTATGATGGAGTTGGGTATGGTATTCCCTTCGATACCGGTGTAACTGGTTTGTTCTACCGCACCGATTATATGGAAGAAATTGGGGTAACCAAGGAGTACATGGACAATCTTACATGGGATCAGTACTTGGCCCTCGGTCCTAAACTGAAAGAGAAGGGACATCTCCTACAGACATATAATCCGAATGACATTGCTGAATTCCAGATCATGCTTCAGAGCGCAGGCACTTGGTTCACTGATGAGAAAGGCGATGCAAACTTTGTAGATAACAATGCCTTGAGAGAGTGTTATCGTATCTTCAAGCAGCTCAATGAAGCAGATTATACGAAAGTTGTCAGTGACTGGGGTGGCTTTGCGGGGGCTATCAACGGAGGAGAAGTGGCTACGGTCATGCGTGGCAGCTGGATTTCCTCCACAATCATGAACAACCCTGATGATGCTGGTAAATGGGCTCTTGCACCAATCCCCAAGATGGATATTCCCGGTGCAGTGAAGTATTCCAACCAAGGTGGTTCAAGTTGGTTTGTGCTCGCCAATGCACCCAATCGATCTGCTGCAGAAGCCTTTATGGCCAATACCTTCGCTGGTAGTGTGGAATTGTACGACACCCTCCTTAGGAATAAGACCATTTTAGGTACCTATCTACCTGCAACCGATGCTCCTGCATATGATGAAGGGAACCCATACTACAGTGGGCAACTAGTCAATAAGGAATTGGCACAGTGGGCTGCAAAGATACCTGCGGTTGATACCGGCGCATTCTCTGCGGAAGCTCAGGCTTCCTTGGTAAGTGTCACGCCACGTGTACTTGCCGGTGAGGATTACAACCAGCTCATGAAAGAAGCTGAGAAGCAGTTTGCACAAAAGGTACAGTAACGTAATTGAGAACATCGAGGCAGGAAGAACCATCGTTCTTCCTGCTTATGCTTGGCAAGGGAGATGCAATGCTTTCACTAGAAAAACATGAAAACAAAACAGGATGGATGATGGTATTGCCAGCTACCATTCTCATTGCAATATTTGGATATCTACCAATCGTACAGGGATTTCTGCTCTCATTGCAGACTGGAAAGGGAGTGAATCTTACATGGTCAGGATTTGCTAACTATGCGCGATTATTTCAGGATTCCATCTTTTGGACTACACTGGGGAATACACTGTTGTATGCTGTTGTCCACATCCCAATCATGTTGTTTTTGGCTCTTGTTATTGCGCTCTTGCTCAACGATAAGAGAATTCCCTTCAAAGGATTCTTCCGAACGTGTATTTTTCTGCCATGTGTTACCTCACTTGTCTCGTATGCCATTCTTTTCAGGAGTATATTTGCTGTTGATGGCGTGGTGAACAATCTTCTGCTTACTCTTCATATGGTAAGTGAGCCGATACCTTTCCTTTTACATCCCGTCTGGGCAAAAGTAGTGATTATCCTTGCATTGATCTGGAGAAATACCGGATATTTCATGGTTTTTTTCCTGGCTGCACTTCAGGGCATTGATCCCCAGATTCATGAGGCAGCACGTATTGATGGTTGTAAACCCTCTCAGAGTCTTTTTAGAATCACCATTCCTATGCTCAGCCCAATCATCTTTTTGACCATGATTATGTCGATGATCTCAACACTGCAGATCTTTGATGAGGTGGTCAACCT
The DNA here is from genome assembly GCF_016406725.1 of Sphaerochaeta sp. S2. Taxonomy (GTDB): domain Bacteria; phylum Spirochaetota; class Spirochaetia; order Sphaerochaetales; family Sphaerochaetaceae; genus Sphaerochaeta. Next base: position 3,396 of record NZ_JAEKNT010000119.1, read on the forward strand.
TACGAATGGAGGGCCTGGCGATGCGACTCGCTCCATCTCCCAGTATATCTATGATCTCTCTTTCACCTATGTACCAAGTTATGGCTATTCAGCGGCTGTCTCGTATGTCGTATTGTTGATTGTCTTGGTTTTTACCCTTGTCCAGAAGCGAGGAAAGGAGCGTAATTATGGCTAAACATACCCCTATAGGCAGGATTGTATTTCTCTCCCTTGCTTCTTTTTTCTCCATTTTCCCGTTCTATTGGATGATTGCTAGTGCGACCAATCAGACCAAGGATATTACCATGGGAAAACTGACCTTCGGGTCACATCTTCTTGAAAATGCACGCAATGCATTCTCCCATGCAGATCTGTTTTCTCCATTCCTGAATTCCATGCTTCTCGCTGTGGTGATTACGGTCCTATCTCTGGTGATCTGTGGTATTGCAGGGTATGCATTCATACTCTTTCCGAGCAGAAAACGCGATGCACTCTTTACGATTCTTATTGCTTCAATGATGGTTCCTTTTGCTGTAAAGATTATTCCCATGTTTCGGTTCTTTGCCTCTGTTGGTCTCATCAACTCGTTCTGGGCGATTATACTTCCTGCTGTTGGTACCCCATTTGTCATCTTCTTCTTTCGCCAGAACTCTGTTACGTTTCCTGTTGATACCATCCATGCTGCACGGGTAGACGGGCTTGGTGAGTTCAGTATTTTCTTTCGGATATATACTCCAATAATGCGCCCAACCTATGCTGCTGCTGGCATTTTCGTATTCATGGCAACATGGAACAACTACTTGTGGCCGTTGATCGTCATACAATCGAATGATAAGTATACGATGCCTTTGGCCGTAGCCAATCTGGCGGCCGAGTTCAACCCAGATTATGGTATGGTGATGATAGGGATTATTGTATCCACACTACCGACCGTCTTGGTGTTCTTCCTATTGCAAAAATCTTTCGTTGAAGGGATTGTCGGCTCGGTGAAGGGGTAACGCATACATGACTATTAGAGACATGGCAAAGAAAATTGGAGTAAGTCCGGCGACTGTCTCCCTGGTTCTCAACAATAAGCCGGGTTTGAGTGAGCAGACTCGCATGAGAGTCAAGAAGTCACTTGAAGCAATGGGTGTTTCTTTGGAACAATATGCTCCAAGTATCCAGAAATCCATGCTCTTTGTTGTGTATCGAAAGCATGGTGCAGATAGACGGCATACTCCTTTCTTTCCTCAAGTATACTCACAAATTATTGAAGGTGTTGAGTGGAAAGCGCGTCTGCTGGGTTTCAGTATCAAGATATTTTATCTGGATGAACACAACTTTTCCCAACAGGCTGAGCACCTAGCCAAGATGGAATTTGAAGGAATGCTTATTCTTGCGACAGAGTTGGATAAGTATCAAATTACGATGCTGGAGACCGGCAAGCCTTTGGTCCTCCTTGATACCTACATAGAGGAGTGTGTCCATCCTGCTGTTATCATCCATAACGAGTCAGGGGTAATGCAGGCTGTAGGGCATCTCAAGGATTTGGGACATCGTCGAATCGGATACTTGCATGTGATACACAACGCAAACAACTTCATGGAAAGATATTATGGCTTTCTGCGAGCGATGGATCAGTACGGCTTGGAATTGACACCAGACGACATTTGCCAAATTTCTACGAATGAGGGAGGAGAAGCTGTGTATGAAGTACTCAAGCAGTACTTTCAGACACATCTTGACCGTCCTACTGCCTTTTTTGCAGATAATGATATCATTGCTTCCTATGCTTTGAAGGTGTGTAAGCAGTTGGATATACGGGTGCCAGAGGACCTATCCATAATTGGTTTTGATAATATTGGGTTGGCAGAGCTGCTCGACCCTCCACTTACTACAATCGATACCCCTAAGTATGACCTGGGGCAGAGTGCAGTGGCACTTCTTGATGAATATATCAGGCAACCAGTCTCGAAGCAGGGTATTACCAAGATGGTTGCACTCAAACCTTCCTTGGTTGTTCGTTCATCAACACATCCATTTCCTGAGGAGTAACGTATGCAAGAGTTTTCATTTCCTTTCATCCTGTTTGGAGGCGACTACAACCCTGATCAATGGGATGAGAAGGTTTTAGAAGAAGATATCCAACTGTTTAAGCAAGCTCATATCAATACTGTGGTTTTTCCTGTTTTCTCGTGGGCAAAACTGGAGCCCAGGGATGGGGTGTATGAACTAGCATGGCTTGACCCGATTCTCGACCGTTTGGCGGATGCAGGAATTAAGGTAATCCTTGCAACTTCAACCGTGAGCCAGCCTGCCTGGATGAGCCAAGCGTATCCCGATATCCTTCCTGTGGATATCGAAGGGAGGAAACGTACGCATGGAATGCGGGCATTTTTCTGCGTAAACAGTGTATCGTACCGAAAGAAAGCAAAAGCATTAGCCACAAAGTTGGCTGAACGATATGCAGACCATCCTGCATTGTTTGGCTGGCATATAGCAAATGAGTATGGAACATACTGCTATTGTGAGCACTGTCAGGAAGCGTTTCGACAATATCTCAAGAAACGCTACGGGACAATTGAGGAGTTGAATGCAAGATGGGTTACTGCTTTCTGGGGGAGGACGGTATACGATTTCTCAGAGATCATGCTTCCTACAGCACTCAATGATGATTATCGATTTAACCCAGTAGTACAACTTGATTACTTGCGGTTCATGACAGCCTCAACTATTGATTGCTTTGAGAATGAGGCGGAAGTACTCAGGGACATCACTCCTGGTCTTCCCATCTATACCAATATTTCTGGCTTCATCAAGAAATTGGACCAATTTGCCATGATGCCCCATATGTCTTTTGCTGCATGGGACAACTATCCAAATCCTCATGATGATGCTCATCTGGTAGCTCTCAAGCATTCGATCATGAGAGGATCTCTTGAAGGACGGCCCTTCATTGTTGCAGAACAGACACCCAACCAACAAAACTGGCAGCCATACAACAAATTGAAAAGACCGGGTGAAGTGAGGTTATTGGCGTATCAGGGGATAGCACATGGCGCGGACGGTTCCCTGTTTTTCCAGATGAGGCAATCTCTCGCAGGCCAAGAGAAGTTCCATGGGGCTGTAATCAACCATGGAGGAAGAAACGATACCAGGATTTTTCAGGAGTTCTCAGCCCTCGGTGAAGAGC
>NZ_JAEKNT010000120.1 GCF_016406725.1 Sphaerochaeta sp. S2
GAGGAAGGAACGGTCAAATCATCAAGATTGTACAGATTCATACAAGAAAAATGTATCTTGTAAAGATATACATATGTAATATATTCAGCAATATTAAACATTATTTTTATAATTTTGCCCAATAATTGTATCCAAAAGTACCATTGATTCGCTATTCATACTTTTTTCATAAAAACTGTTTTGACATTTGGAAATTCATCCCGTATGCTAAAGAAAAAAGAGTTGTAGAAATTAAGCTTAATTCTGCTTAATCTTTAAACTCAAAATGCATTCAGGAGGAAAGAATGAAAAAAGTTCTATTTACCCTATTGGTTCTGGCTCTGGCAGTAATGCCGGTCATGGCCCAAGGAAGCGCGGAAGCAGCAAGTGGGGACGATTATAAGCTCGTACTGAAAATGAGCCACGTATTCGCACCCAATGAACAGCTGACAAAATCCCTTGACATCGTTGTTAAGAATATCAGCGACCGCACCAATGGTGCAATTGAGATACAGCACTACCCACAGAGCCAGCTGGCTGTCTACAAGGACGGAGTTGAGCAGGTTGCCCGTGGTGCAGACTTCATCAGTGTTGAGGATCCATCCTACCTTGGTGACTATGTTCCCGATTTCAACGCCTTGGTTGGACCAATGCTCTACAAGAGTTTTGACGAGTATGAGTACATGATCCAGACCGATTTGGTGAAAGGCATGCTGAAAGAACTGGAAGAAGAGCACAGAATCAAGGTTCTCGCTCTGGATTACATCTTTGGTTTCAGGAATATGAAGACCAACAAGGTCATCACCACCCCTGCTGATCTCCAGGGAATGAAAATCAGGACTCCTGGAAGCCAGTTGTTCATCGATACCATCAATGCAATGGGTGCAACCGCTACCCCTCTCGGGTTCAGCGAAACCCTGAGCGCAGTACAGCAGGGTGTTGTTGACGGACTGGAAGGTACCATGGATGCGTATGGATCCAACGGTAGTGCTGAAGTTGCCAAGAACATGGCTCTTACCCAGCACTTCCTCGGAACCTGTGGTGTATACATCAATGTTGATGTCTTCAATGCAATTCCTGAAGAGTATCAGACCATTATCGAGGAAGAGTTCACCGCTGGCGCAAAGCACATGATTGGTGAGATCTCCAACAACTATGAGGCCACAAAAGCTAAACTGGAGGCTCAAGGCAACAAGTTCAACGAAGTTGACTCTGCTGCATTTGCCGCCACTGTTACCAGCGTCTATGAGAACATGAAGGGTGTCACTCCTGGCATCTATCAGATTCTGCAGGACGAGTTGGCCAAGATGCCCAAGTAAGTGTATCTGTCCTATACAGGTCGAGGATTGTCGGTGTATGCTACAAAACACTGGTCGTCTTCGACCTGTACTTTATTTTCAAGGAGAACGTGATCAATGCACCAAGCCGTAAAGAAAGTGCTATCCAACCTTGAGCTCATCATCGCCAGTGCTGCCATAATTGTCACCACTGTTTTGGTCATGCTCAACGTCTTCACGCGCTACTTTCTGAAAACTGGTATTTACTGGTCAGAGGAAGTTGCGACCGCCTGCTTTGTCTGGTCGGTCTTCATAGGCGCTGCCGCAGGATACAAGCATCGAGCCCACGTAGGGGTCGATATGCTGGTCAATCTTTGCCCCCCAAAAACAAAGAAAACAATCACCATCATCGTTGATCTTGTCCTACTGCTGATCAACGGATATATAACCTATATTGCAGTCATTTATCTCTCACTCTCCTATAAGAAACCCACACCGGTATTGGGAATTTCGACTGCATACATTAGTTCATCGATTCTTGTCAGCTTTGCTCTGACAACCATCTATTCAATCTATTTCCTGGTCAAGGATATTAAACAGCCTGCACAAGGAGGTACCACATGATTGCCTACCTTCCCATCATTCTGGTATTCATCCTGTACTTCTCAAGCATTCCCATCGCCTATGCACTGTTTGGGTCCTCACTCTTCTACTTTGCAGTAATCGATACCAGCAGCCCTGTTGACTTGATCCTCCAGAAGTTTGTCACCAGCACCCAATCCTTCCCGCTTCTAGCCATCCCATTCTTTGTAATGGCTGGATCGATCATGAACTATGCTGGTATCAGCAAGAAATTGATGCAGTTCGCTGATGTACTCACCGGCCATATGGCAGGAGGCATGGCGCAGGTCAATGTACTGTTGAGCCTGCTTATGGGAGGTGTATCCGGTTCAGCCAATGCTGATGCAGCGATGCAGAGCAAGATGCTGGTTCCTGAGATGGAAAAAAGAGGGTACGACAGAGCATTCTCTACAGCGATTACCGCTGCATCTTCTGCCGTCACTCCGGTCATTCCCCCAGGGATCAACCTGATCATCTATGCCTTGATCGCCAATGCATCGGTCGGACGGATGTTTGCTGCAGGATATGTTCCTGGCCTGATCATGACCATCAGTTTGATGGTGACTGTCTCCATCATCTCAAAGCGTCGTGGTTACCAGCCTGTACGAGAGAAGAAAGCCGGGACAAGGGAAGTTGTTCATCAGCTTCGCGATTCCATATGGGCCCTACTCTTCCCTTTCGGTATCATTGCAGGGCTTCGAATCGGCATGTTTACCCCTTCCGAAGCAGGAGCAGTGGCGGTGCTCTACTGCATCATCGTAGGAAAGTTCATCTACAAGGAACTGGGAAAGGAACACATCATCCCCGTGCTAAGGGAAACCATCTTTGGAACCAGTGGTGTAGTTCTGATCATTGTCTCTGCCTCTGTCTTTGGTTACTACCTGAACTGGGAGCGCATCCCTCAGGCAATGGCCAGTGGACTGCTTACCATTACCCAGAACAAATACCTGATGTTGATGATCATCAATGTGCTCTTCCTCGTAATGGGAATGTTCCTTGAGGGAGGAGCTGCAATGATCATTCTCGCTCCCTTGCTCGTGCCGGTGGTGACCCAGCTCGGTATTGATGTCATCCATTTTGGTTTGATCTGCATTGTGAACATCATGATCGGAGGACTCACACCTCCATTCGGTTCAATGATGTTTACCTGCTGCAGCATCACCCGATGTAGTTTGCAGGATTTCGTGAAGGAGGTCATTCCTTTCATTGTTGCACTGCTGATTTCATTGTTGCTTGTAACATATATTCCCATTTTAACCCTCATCGTGCCTAACTTGCTCTATGGGGTTGCCTGATTACTATTGGAGGTACCTATTGTGAAGATTTACGCCCACCGAGGGTATAGTGGATGCTATCCAGAAAACACCATGCTCGCTTTCCAGAAAGCCTGGGAAGCAGGCAGTGACGGCATTGAGCTCGATGTCCAGCTGACCAAGGACGGTGAGTTGGTGGTAATCCATGATGAAACCCTTGATAGAACCACAGACCATACTGGACGCGTTTGTGACTATACACTGGAAGAACTGAAAACGTGTAATGCAGCTGCAAAGAGCCCGCTTGCAAACACATTCATGACCATCCCCACCTTTGAGGAGTACTGCACTTGGGTGGCAACCACAAATTTGGTTACCAACATTGAGATCAAAAGCAGTGTCATATACTATCCTGAGATTGAGGAGAAGACCCTGGAGATGGTAAGACGTTACCAACTGGAAGAGAGAACCCTGATCTCCTCTTTCAACCATCTCAGTCTGTGTGCAGTGAAAGCCATTACCCCTTCCATCCTGTGTGGAGCTCTTGTCCCTGAGACCGGGTTGGTCAATGCAGGCT
>NZ_JAEKNT010000121.1 GCF_016406725.1 Sphaerochaeta sp. S2
GTCATTACCGGGTTCGGTCGGATTCATGAAAGGCCGGTAGCGGTGTACTCGCAGGATTTCACGGTAATGGGCGGGACACTCGGTGAGATGCATGGGAAAAAGATTGCCCGGATTCTTCAATTGGCGATTGACAGCAAATGCCCTGTCATCGGCATTAATGACAGCGGTGGGGCGCGGATCCAGGAAGGCATTCACTCACTTGCCGGATATGGAGACATCTTCAGGCTGAACACCCTGGCTTCAGGGTACATCCCCCAGATTTCAGTAATCGTCGGCCCTTGTGCGGGAGGAGCTGTTTATTCTCCCGGGATAACGGACTTTGTATTCATGGTTGATTCGGTCAGCCATATGTTTGTGACCGGTCCTAATGTGGTAAAAAAGGTTTTATACCAAGACATCGACAAGGAAGCATTGGGCGGATCAGTAATGCATGCCACTGTCAGCGGTGTGTGCCATTTCAGAAATCCGAATGAAGAACAATGCTTTGAGAAAGTAAGAAACCTTCTTGCTTATCTGCCGCAGTGTTGGGATGAAGAGAGAAGTCCAATCAAGTTTGGTGATAAGCAAAGAATTGAACCGTCAGTATTTCCCGAGATTCCCCGGAACCCTAAGTTATCCTATGATGTTAGAGAAATCCTGAAAGCAGTAGTGGATGAGAAATCCTTTCTGGAAATCTCGGAAGAGTTTGCCAAGAATTTGGTAATCGGATTTGGAACGATTGCAGGATCATCTGTTGGTGTTATTGCCAATCAGACAAAGGTACTTGCCGGAGTCTTGGATTGTGATGCGAGCGACAAGGCGAGCCGATTCATTCGATTCTGTGATGCATTCAATATCCCTCTGCTCACCTTCGTTGATGTTCCGGGCTTCCTGCCCGGGCTGGAGCAGGAAAGGAAAGGCATCATTAGACACGGGGCGAAGCTGTTATTCGCGTATGCAGAGTCCACAGTTCCCAAGATTACCATCATCTTACGTAAGGCTTATGGTGGTGCCTATATCGCAATGTGTTCCAAACATCTTGGATCAGACTTTGTCTATTCCTGGGATACCGGGGAGATTGCCGTTATGGGAGCTGAAGGGGCGGTAGAAATACTGTTCAAGAATGAATTGCAGAATGCTCCCAATCCAAAAGAGTTGATTGAGAAGCTTGAGAAGGAGTATGCAGATACGTTTGTGAATCCGACCATAGCTGCAGAGAGTGGTATCATTGATGAGATCATTGAGCCTGAACAGACGAGACAGGTGATAATCCAATCACTGATGCAACTACAGAGAAAGGAACAGCAGATTCTCAAGAAGAAGCATGGGAATATTCCTCTATAGGATTTTGTAATAATCAAGAAGGTGAATATGGAATTTCGTGATCTGAAGAAGCAGTATCAGGCACTCAAGGAACGGATGGACAAGGCCGTCATCGAGGTGATGACCGATTGCAACTTCATCAGCGGCAGGCAGGTGAATGAGCTTGAAGAGAAGCTCGCGTCTTATGTGGGTGTGAAGCATTGTATCACCTGCGGCAACGGAACCGACGCCCTGTCGATGATGCTGATGGCCTGGGGCATTGGAGAAGGCGATGCGGTGTTCGTCCCCGACTTCACTTTCTTCGCAACCGGTGAGGTAGTTTCTTTCGAAGGTGCGACGCCGGTGTTCGTCGATGTCGACCCCGATACCTTCAACATGGATCCTGTAAGTCTTGAGAAGGCCATCCTGGCCGTCAAGGGTGAAGGAAAGCTGGCTCCCAAGGTCGTGATTCCCGTGGACTTGTTCGGGCTTCCTGCCGAATATGACCGCATAAACGAGATTGCTCACCGGTACGGCATGAAGGTGCTTGAGGATGCGGCACAGGGATTCGGGGGCATGTACAAGGGTCGGAAAGCATGCTCACTCGGCGATGCAGCAACCACTTCTTTCTTCCCGGCTAAGCCGTTGGGATGCTATGGAGATGGGGGAGCAATCTTCACCAATGACGATGAAGAAGCTCAGTACCTGCGTTCAATAGCAGTGCATGGCAAGGGTTCATTCAAGTACGACAATGTGCGGATCGGCTGGAACTCGCGTCTCGATACCATGCAGGCTGCAATCATGTTGGTTAAGTTTGATGCCTTCACCGAGTATGAACTTGAGGATGTGAACAAGGTTGCGGCTTGGTATACCGATGCCCTGAAGGACAAGGTGAAGACGCCTGTTGTCCCTGAGGAATGTTATTCAAGTTGGGCACAGTACACCATCCAGGTGAAGAGTGAAGAAGAGCGTATTGCCTTGCAACAAAAGCTCAAGGAACAGGGCATCCCCACCATGGTGTATTACCCTAAGCCGATGCATGAGCAGACAGCTTTCAAGGGATTGAAGCAATATGTTCCATGTCCGGTTACGGAGAAATTGTGTAATACGGTGGTCTCGTTGCCGTTGGATGGGTATAAAGAAGTATCGGAAGTGGATAAAATTAAGACGCATATTCTTGGCGAAAGCAGCTAATTAAAAATGAGTATTAAAATCTGTCATGTAACTAGTGTTCATTCAAGGTACGATGTGCGTATTTTTAAAAAAGAGTGTATCTCTCTTAATAAACATGGGTTTGATGTAAGTCTATTAGTGAATGATACTATTCCTAGTGAATTAATAGATGGTATCAAGATAGTCTCAACAGGTAGAATAGATGATAATAAGTGGAAGAGAATATTCATCGGCGTTCCTAGGATGCGTCGAGAATTAATTCAAATTGATGCAAGGGTATATCATTTGCATGACCCAGAGTTATTGACGCTTGTAAGATTCCTTAAACGGAAAGGCAAGATTGTAATTTTCGATAGTCATGAAGATTATCTTTCTACTGTTGGTGTGAAAGAATGGATTCCAAAGTTTTTTCGAAAAATCATTAGGAATTTTTATGAGTATTATGAGAGACGTACAATAAAACTGTGTGATGGTGCAGTGGTTTGTTATCATTGGACTGCGGAAAGGTTCTCAGAGATTTGTAGACAAGTTCAAATGGTTCTGAATTTTCCTATTGTTAATAATGGATGGAAAATCAAACAAAATGACTTTGCTTCGAGATCTCTATGTTTTGCAGGTGGAATATCGAGACAATGGTGCCATCATGAGATTGTTAAGGCGTTAGGAATAATTGGTGATGCAACCTATAAAGCTGCAGGAAAAGTCTCAGATGATTATCTAAATGAATTACAAAATCTTAGTGGTTGGGATCAAGTACAATTTTTCGGTAAACTAAATCATAACGAAGTTTATTCAAAGATATATTCAAACTCATATATTGGTGTTGTTCTTCTCGACTACATACCACAATGCAAATTCACTGTTGGAAATTTGTCCAATACAAAATTTTTTGAAGTCATGTATGCTGGATTACCAATCATCTGTACTGATTTTGATTTATGGAAAGAAATTGTAGATCAAGAGAATTGTGGCATCTGTGTTAACCCACATGATATAGAACAAATTGTTTCGGCAATTAACTATCTATTAGATAATCCAGAGATTGCGAAGCAGATGGGTGAGAATGGAAGAAATGCAGTATTAAATAAGTATAACTGGAGTACTGAAGAGAAGAAGCTACTAGCATTGTATGAAAGAGTGCTGAACCAAACCTCGTGATTGGTTTTTTAAGTAGTCAAGATGAAAATTATTGAATTGAGATAAGGGACTAATTGATGATCAATATTATTGGCTTAGGTTACATCGGCTTGCCAACAGCTTTAATGTTCGCGACACATGGAACAGAAGTGGTTGGTACTGATTACAATACACATTTGGTAAATGAGTTGAATGCCGGGAGAACCACCTTCAAAGAAGATGGTCTTGAAGCATTATTTGAGGAAGCCCTTAATAAGGGTATAACCTTTACTACAAAGTATCAGAAAACTGATATATATATCATTGCAGTCCCCACCCCCTATGACAAGCGTAACAAGAAAATCGACCCTGCTTATGTGATAGCAGCGGTTGAAAACGTCCTAGAGGTTTGCCCTAAAGGTGCTTGTATTGTTATTGAGTCGACTGTGCCACCTGGGACAATTGATAGATACATTCGACCAACGATTGAATCCAAAGGATTTGTCATAGGAAAGGATGTTCATTTAGCCCATGCTCCAGAGAGGATCATTCCAGGTAATATGGTTTATGAATTGAAATATAATTCAAGGACCATCGGGACGGACAGTCAAGAAATAGCAACGCGTATCAAAGAACTATATACATCCTTCTGTCAGAGTGAAATAGTAACAACCGATATCAGGACTGCAGAAATGACCAAGGTGGTGGAAAACACCTTCCGTGATATCAACATTGCCTATGCCAATGAACTTACAAAGATTTGCAGAAGAGAAGGCATGGATGTGTATGAAATAATTAGGATTGCAAATAAACACCCGCGTGTAAACATACTTTCCCCTGGTCCTGGAGTAGGAGGGCATTGCATCTCCGTTGATCCTTGGTTTTTGGTTGGAGATTTTCCAGATCTTGCCAATCTTATATGGCAGGCACGGAAAATCAATGACTCCATGCCTGAGTTTGTCTTGGAACGGATTCATAACATCATGAAAGATCAATCCATCACAGATGTTGGGAGGGTGGGGTTGTACGGTCTCACGTACAAAGAAGATGTTGATGATGTACGAGAGAGCCCGACGCTTCAATTGCTTGACTGTATGACCAGACATCTTTCATCCGGTCTTAAAGTATATGATCCATGGGTCAAGCGAGATATTGTTGCAAACCAATATCATGAGTTTGATGCTTTTCTCCAAGATGTCGATCTGGTGGTAATCATGGTCGCTCATAGCGAGATACGTGAGAACATGGATAAGCTTCAAGGTAAAGTTGTTCTTGATACTAGAAAGGTATGCGAATTGCCTAATACATATAGGTTGTAGTATGAAAACAGTAATGCTTGTATTTGGAACACGTCCTGAGGCCATTAAGATGTGCCCCTTGGTGAATGAGTTAAAAAGACGAGAGGGAATCAAGACCGTTGTTTGTGTAACAGGACAGCACAGAGAGATGTTGGATCAAGTTCTGGACGCTTTCTCTGTTGTTCCTGATTATGATTTATCCATCATGCTTCCCAAGCAGACATTATTTGACATTACTACGAATATCCTAAATAAGATAAAGGAAGTCTTGGAAGAGGTTGCTCCTGATGTTGTCCTTGTGCATGGAGACACCTCAACCACCTTTGTGACTGCCCTTGCCTGTTTCTACCTTCAAATTCCTATTGGGCATGTTGAAGCAGGGCTGAGAACAAATAATATCTTCTCTCCCTATCCAGAGGAGTTCAATAGACAAGCAGTAAGTATCATATCACAGTATAATTTTGCACCCACTGAACTTTCTAAGCAGAATCTCCTCAAAGAAGGTAAAAATCCGGATTCTATTTTTGTGACGGGCAATACCGCAATAGATGCTTTGAAAACTACCGTTAGGGAAGACTATTCTCACCCACAATTAGACTGGGTCGAAGGAAGTCGGTTGATTTTAATAACTGCTCATCGTAGGGAAAATCTTGGTCAGCCAATGCATAACATGTTCAGGGCAATTAGAAGGATCATCGATGAACATCATGATGTAAAGGCAATCTATCCAATCCACTTCAATCCTACAGTAAGACAGGCAGCAAATGATGAGCTGGGAGGTTGCGATAGAATTAGAATCATCGAACCTCTTGATGTTCTAGACTTCCATAATTTCTTAGCCAGATCCTACATGATACTCACCGATAGTGGTGGTATCCAGGAAGAAGCCCCTTCTCTTGGTAAGCCTGTGTTGGTCATGCGGGATACAACAGAACGACCTGAAGGGATTGAAGCAGGGACGTTGAAGCTTGTTGGGACAACAGAAGAAGTAATTTATGAGAATTTCAAATTACTGCTGGAAAATGAGCAAGCATATAAAGCAATGAGTCAAGCTAGCAATCCGTATGGCGATGGGTTTGCGTGTAAGAGAATTGCGGATGTAATATCAGAACAACATCTATGAGAAAAAGTGTGGACCATAGGTACCAGGTGCAACTTCCATATTTTCCACAAAAACCTGCATCTGGGGCTTTCAGATTGCGATTTTGGGATTCCGGGTACCGGGTAAAACTTCCAAAAAATCCACACACCTACAAATGAGGCTCTCATTTTACCCAGTGCTATGAGTACGTTATAGTATACACTTTCTTGTGAACAGGAGTTCGATTTGGAGACACTTTTTCTTCGGTTGCTCCCGTTTTGTTTTACAACCATCAACCTTAGAGTCCATGAAAACCATGATTTAAAAATTACATAAAACACCAAGAAAACCATACGTCATAGAAGCTGCCACCTACTGAAGTTTTCTCAAAGAGGTTTGCGCTATGATTACCTTTACCAGTATTAAAAATAACAACATCTTTGAAAGTGAGTACGCAAGCTTTACAAAGAACAATACAATCTCTTTTCCTCCTAAAGGAAAAATTGCTGTGTTATATGGTCCTAATGGAGCAGGCAAAACTTCGTTGGTGAAAGTTCTTCAAAAAGATGAGGGGACAAGTGTTGCATTTGAGTATGAAGGAGTTTCATATACTGATCCAACCCTAATGTTCCATATAATCAGTGATCAGAATAATCGAAACATTGTTCAAGGTGATTGTGGAGACTTCCTTCTTGGTGATCAGATTCATCGAGAAGAGCAGCTTAACAAAGACATTGATAGTGGTTTTGATCTATTAGCAGAAAAAATTATCAATAAGCTGAAAGAGTATGGAATTAAAGCAGCTAACAGCTCTTTGCTTAATCTAATCACTGACAGTACAGTCAAAGGCGTTCTGAAAGACTTTGCCAACAAACAAAGTAACGGTAAGAACAATAAAACGGTTGATAGTCTTCAACTCCTTAGTAATTTTGATAAAGTTGAAATAACCGAAGAAGAGCAAACAAAGCTTGCGGCACTACAGAATGATATTGCTAAGAAAAATGATTCCTTGATAAGGAAGATTAAAGAACTAGCAACACAAACGCTTCCTTCAATCAATGGCTTCAAACACATCGATGTGTATAGTGAAGCTATCAGAATTCTTGAGCATTTTAAAAGTGATGATTGCATCGTATGTGATCACCCCATACAGTGGGAAACTTTAGTTAAAAGTAAGACTGATCGCCGCCAAAGTCTCATCGCAAGGATAGAAGAGAAACACAGAAAAGACATAGAGGCAATCATCTCATCATCCCCTTCGGATGATCCTTTCTCGATGAGAGAGATTCTCCTTCAAACTCTTGATACCGGTGATGCTTCTAAGCTCATAGAGTTGTGTGCCCTGTTCGACTATTTTGAAAAGCTATATCAGTCTTTGGTACTCAGTGAGATAGCGGCAATCGTGCTAAAAGAAAAATCACTCATTTCCAATATGGAGGAGTTGAGCAAACTGATTGCCGGGAAACTAGAGTTGAGTGAAGAAGATGAGCTATATATCCAAAGCATCATCAAGAACTCCATGGATAAAGATCTTAAACTCCTTCGTAATCCTGAGACAAAGAATATCACCATCAGAGTTGCAGACCACGACCTATTAGGAGTAGAGAGATCAAAGTTACCGTTGAGCACAGGAGAACAAAACTTTCTCTCTTTGAGCTTTGAGTTTCTCAAAGCCAAGAACCAGAAAGAACCAATCATTGTCATAGACGATCCTATATCGAGTTTTGATTCCATTTATAAAAACAAGGTCGTCTATAGCCTGGTTAAGATTCTTGAGGAGAAACAATGCCTTGTCCTTACCCATACTGTAGAGTTGCTCAGGTTATTGGAAGCTCAATATAGAAATTGCTACTCTCTCTACCTTTTGAATAATACCGAAGATGCAGAGAATGGGTTTATCAAGGTAGCTGACAGTGAGAAAAAGCTTATTATCAGCTTGAAAGACCTGCTGAAGGCTTTTAGAGGAGAAGTGCTGAAAGAAGTCAAAGATCAAAGACTCTTTCTTATATCGATGATTCCATTTCTTCGAGGCTATTCTTCAATCAGTGGGGATCAATCATATGAGACACTCACTTCGCT
>NZ_JAEKNT010000122.1 GCF_016406725.1 Sphaerochaeta sp. S2
AAACTATATAATACAAATGTGATGAACTCACCAATGATAGATTTATCTTTTCCTCTCATTAATAAAAAATCTACTTTATTGTTATTGATTAATAAGTTTGACTTATTATCAGTTGCAATTGTTTGGATATCCTTAAAGGCAAATGAAAATGGCTTTTCAAAACTTACCTTAACATGTATTTTTTGATCTGTAATAAGAAATCCTTCTTTTCCGCCACTAAAACTTGTGTTATCAAATGCAATGATTGGCACTTCGTTGGGAGATAATTGTGCATAAGTTGAACTAGCCACTTGGACACATTTTTTTGCTTTTTCACCTTCATCAAAAAGTAAGACATAAAGTTTGTTATCTTTAAAAGAAAACTTGTTCAATTTATAAGCTTCAGTTAAATTTTCTATCGGATTTGGTGATAATATATCTACTAAACTATTAAAATAATAATTATCTGATAAATTGGTCATAAACTCATTAGCATATTGTCCAAATTGAGTTTCAATTTTCTTCTTTTGAGCTAAAGCCTTTTCTTTTGATAATCGAATATTTGTAATATCTGTGTTGAAATAGTGCGCATAGCGCTCTAACTCTTCTGTTGATGAGCTATCTTTAGATATAATAAAATTATAGAATTGGTAATCATATGGCCATTTCACAATTGCGTCTACCATCGCTTTGTTCATGTTGCTTTCATGGACAACACCTTGATTAACATTTTGTAATATGATGAGGGCTTCTTGGTAGTTTTCAGTAGGATAATCTAATGGAATATCCGTATTGAAGGATTTATTATATAGTTCGATTACACCTACATGCATACCTAAGATATCGTTATAAACAGTTTTTTTAATCGTTGGTAAAAATTCAGGATTCTGTAGAATTTCTCTTTCCTGTTTTCTTGCATTTGCAGAACTAGAAGCATTACCAATGGCATTACCAAAAGAGTGCATTAGACCAGATGCTGCATTTACTGCACCCGCTGTTGCAATACCTTTTATAGCACCTTCTACACCGAAACCGCCACCAATAATTCTTCCACGGCCATTTTTCCTAGCACGTCTGTAGTTTTTTTCGCCCGTTTCCGCTTCCCTAATATCATCAACTTCATCACAAATTGCCTCATAAATCTCTTCCCAATCACCGATATGTTGATAAATATGATTAGATAGTAAGTC
>NZ_JAEKNT010000123.1 GCF_016406725.1 Sphaerochaeta sp. S2
GCCCTGTATGTCATGGTGATCGTCTTCGTCAAGAAGCGCTTGCCGTGACAATCCATGAAATGAATATCATGGAAGCAACCCGCCTTTCCGTTAAGAAGGCGCACGCTTTCTTCAATGACCTCTCCTTAAGTGACCAAGAGATCATGATATCCAATCAGGTGCTGAAGGAGATCAGGAGCAGGCTTTCATTCCTACGAAATGTTGGGCTTGACTACCTGACGCTTGACAGGAGCAGTGCCACCCTCAGTGGAGGAGAAGCACAACGTATCCGTCTTGCAACCCAAATCGGCTCTGCGCTCAGTGGTGTACTGTATGTACTGGACGAGCCGTCCATTGGATTGCATCAAAGGGATAATCAGAAGCTTATCGATACACTCAAGCATTTGCGTGATATTGGTAATACTGTACTGGTAGTTGAGCATGATGAGGCTACCATCAGGGAAGCTGACTACCTGGTAGACCTTGGACCTGGAGCAGGGGTCCATGGCGGGTATATCATAGCTGAGGGAAGACCCGAGGAAGTTGAACTTAATCCTGAAAGCATCACAGGACAGTATCTTGCGGGAACCTTATCCATGGCCATCCCATCCAAGAGACGAAAAGGTTCCGGGAAAGTGATCAGCTTGAAAGGTGCCAATAAAAACAATCTCAAATCAGTGGATGTTGATTTCCCTCTTGGAAAACTTATAGTACTCACCGGCGTTTCAGGAAGCGGAAAGAGCTCCCTGTTGAATGAGGTCCTGCTTCCTGCAGTGAAACGCCAGATGGCGAACAAGAAAGCGAATTATGACGGTTTCAGTGATATCAGTGGTGCTGGACATATCGATAAGGTGATCAACATCGACCAAAGCCCCATCGGACGTACTCCCCGCAGCAATCCTGCTACGTATGTTGGGGTCTTTACCGCTATCAGAGAACTGTTCGCCTCCTTGCCGGAGAGCAAGGCTAAAGGGTACAAGAGTGGTCGCTTCAGTTTCAACGTGGCAGGGGGAAGATGTGAGAACTGCCACGGTGATGGGAACCTGAAGATAGAGATGAACTTTCTGCCTGATGTCTATGTAACCTGTGATGTATGTCATGGCAAACGATTCAACAAAGAGACACTGGCAGTCCATTACAAAGGCAAGAACATCCATGACGTCCTGGAAATGACCATTGAAGAGGCAAGCGAGTTCTTTAGCGCAATTCCCAGAATCAAACGAAAGATAGACACACTTCAGTCAGTTGGCCTTGAGTATGTAAAGCTTGGGCAGAGTGCCCTTACCCTCAGCGGAGGTGAGGCACAACGTGTAAAACTCAGCCTTGAACTCTCGAAAGTGGGGACAGGCAAGACGTTATACGTACTGGATGAGCCAACCACTGGGCTGCACTTTGCAGATGTCAAGAAGTTGATGGAAGTATTGAATAGATTGGTAGATGCAGGAAATACGGTAGTACTCATTGAGCACAATCTTGATGTCATCATGCAAGCAGACCACCTCATTGATCTTGGTCCGGAAGGAGGGGATGGTGGTGGAATGGTTGTAGCAACAGGAACTCCTGAGCAACTTGCACTATGCAAGGAATCCCACACAGGGTATTATTTAGCTCAGATGTTGCATGAAAAAGGTTGAGAAACACGGATTACCAATACTGATGATTCTGGCTCTACTTATTTTGGGGAGCCAGTTTCTCTATGCCCAAGACACTTCCTTGTTGCTTGCCTTGCGTATCGAACGTGCCAGTGACGAAGAGCTCATCGAGATGGCTGAGCTTAGGGGTATTGGGGCAAATGACCCTGCTGCTATCCGTGAGGCACTGTACGAATATCATTCGATTGAGCATAGCCGC
>NZ_JAEKNT010000124.1 GCF_016406725.1 Sphaerochaeta sp. S2
GAGTTGCAGAGCGTAGTGCAGTGGAATACCCAAACAACTGAGACAGTGGTGCCTGTGCATGGATATGCTCGCTTGCAGTCCTGCTTTCGATGCTGTTTACCAGTCCACCCCTGCTGGTGATGCTGCTGATCGCCTCTCCTACATACTGTGTTGGTACGATAACAGTAACCTTCATCACCGGTTCCATCAGGATAGGGGCGGCGCTCTGTGCAACCTTGTCAAAACACATTGCTGCACACGCCTCGAATGCGAACGGGGTAGCGGTTAGTTCGTTATAGGTGATGCTGGTAACCTCAACCTCAAGGTCAACGGTTTCATATCCGAATTGTATGCCTCCCTTGAAGGCATTGGTGATTCCCCGTTTTACCGCTTCATAGTACTGTTCATCCATGCCTCTTACCTTTGCCGAGCAGGTATAGCGGTTCCCGCTTCCGGAGGGAAGGGGGCGAATGGTGATGCCAACTCCTGCAGTATTCTCCTTGCCGGCAATGATCTTGGAGAACTTTTCGCTTCCACTGGTTTCCTTGGTAACTGATTCACGGTAGGTCACCTGTGGGTTACCCACACGTGCCTTGATCTTCATCTCCTTGGTGAGCCTGGTTACCAGTACATCCAGATGCAGCTCACCCATGCCGCTGATCACCAGCTGGCCTGTCTCATCGTCATCACGGTAGGTGAAGGTGGGATCTTCCTGGGCAAGGACCCCGAGAGCGGTGCGTAGCTTATCCCCGTCACTGAGGCTGTTCGGCTCTATGGCAACCGAGATTACAGGAATGGGGAAGTGCATCTCCTCAAGGAGGACCTGTGCTCCCTCACTGCCTACGGTATCGCCGGTTCTTCCTTCCTTGAAACCAATGATCACACCAATGTCACCTGCTTCGAGCTCACTCAATTCCTCTTGACGGTCTGCATGCATACGGATAATCCTGTTTACCCGCTCCCGTTTCTTCTTGCTGATGTTCATCAAGGCAGTACCTTTCTTGATGGTACCATTGTATACCCTGACAAAACTCATGGGACCAGCTTCCCTGTCCACCTGGATCTTGAAGATGAGGCCAAGTGGGGGTTTGTTCTTGTCATAGGGAATCTCCACATTCTTTTCCGTCTTCTGATGGAGGCCGACGATAGGGGGAACCTCGGAGGGGGAGGGAAGGTAGTCTATGACTCCATCCAGGAGGGCCTGGACACCGATATCCTTGAGTGAGGAGCCGACAAACACCGGAAGAGCCTGCCGTGCAATGGTCGCCTTCTTCAAGGTCTTCTTGATCAGCTCAGCATCGATGGGTTCACCTTCAAAGTATAGTTCAGTGATTTCGTCGCTGAAGGAGGCGACACTGTCAATCAGCTTCTCGTACCAGCTTTCCACCTCTTCCTGCATTGAGGAAGGAATCTCCTCTTCAGTATAGGTCATTCCCTGGTCTTCAATACTGTATACATAATACTTTTTGGTAAGCAGGTTGATGATGCCACTGAAGTTGTTCTCTGCCCCAACAGGCAGGAAAAGGGGTATGGGATTTGCTCCCAATTTGAGTTTCAGCTCGGAGACTGCCTCATGGAAGTTGGCCCCAAGCCTATCCATCTTGTTGATGAATGCGATACGGGGAACACGATAGGTATCTGCCTGTCTCCAGACAGTCTCTGTCTGTGGTTCCACTCCACCGACTGCGCATACAACCATGACTGCTCCGTCAAGGACACGAAGGGAACGCTCCACTTCTGCGGTGAAGTCTACGTGTCCGGGAGTATCGATAATATTGATCTGGTGTTCTTTCCAGTAACAGGTGGTGGCAGCACTTGCGATGGTGATACCACGATCCTGCTCCTGTTCGAGGAAGTCCATGGTTGCTTCCCCGTTGTCTACCTCACCGATGCGATGGTTTTCACCTGTATAATAGAGGATGCGTTCAGTGGTAGTGGTCTTGCCCGCATCAATATGTGCCATAATTCCAATATTTCGTGTTGTCTTCTCGTTCATGTACTTTTTCCTTCAAACAATCTGAGCAACATTACCATACATGTCTTTTATAATCAACGAGAAAGACGGATCAGGAGGATGCGCAGGGCATTGAAAACGGCTATGATGGTCACCCCAGTATCGGCAAACACCGCTAGTGCCATGGATGCATAGCCCAGTGCACCCAATACAAGCACAACAGCCTTTACCCCTAGCGCAAATGCAATATTTTGCTTCACAATCCGTGAAGTTTTCTTACTGATCATCACCAGCTTCTCCAGCTTGGACAACTCCTCACTCAGAATCACGATATCAGCACTTTCAATGGCGGCATCACTTGCCTTGCTACCCATGGCAATACCGACACGGCTGGCAGCAAGACTTGGGGCGTCATTCATGCCATCCCCGACGTATGCAATGTGTGGATTGGTTTTCTCTATTCCTGCAAGATGTTCCTGCTTCTGGTCAGGGAGAAGCCCAGCATGATATCCATCCAAGCCTAACTCAGTCGCAATAGCCTTGGCGTGTTGTTCCTTGTCTCCTGAGAGCATGAAGAGCTGTCTGACCCCAAGTTTCCTCAAAGCTCCTATAAGCTGTTTTGCGTCCGCTCGAAGCGTGTCCTTCAGGATGAACGATGCTGCGTGGATATCATCAACGGCCAGGTGGATGGTCCCCTCATCCTCATCGCCCAGGGAGAGCGGGATTGATTTGTATGCGAACAGGGCTGCATTCCCTGCTGTCACCTGCTTTCCATCTATCAGGGCAGAGATACCCTTTCCTGCAATTTCTTGGATATTGCTTGCTTCAAAGGGAGATGCAAGTGTATCAAATGCCCTTGCAAGTGGGTGATTGCTCTGCCTCTCCAGGCTTGCTGCCAGTTTTTCAAGGTAAGGTTCATCGAGGCTGCTCTTGCCGGTGGGGATCATTTTCTCCAAGGAAAAACTTCCGTGAGTAAGTGTTCCGGTCTTGTCAAAGACCATGGTATCGATGGTTGAGAGGGCTTCCAGATAGTTGCCTCCCTTGACCAGGATGCCATTGGACGCACTCTTGCCTATTCCGGCAAAATAGGAGAGAGGGACGCTGATAACCAGGGCACAGGGACAACTGACTACCAGGAATACGAGGGATCGATAGATCCAGGTCTCCCATGCTCCTGTTATAAGCGAGGGAATGACGGTAAGAGCAAGCGCAAAGAACACAACAAAGGGGGTATAGTACCGTGCAAAGGTGGTGATGAACTGTTCACTATGGGCCTTCTTGGAAGATGACTCCTCAACAAGACGAAGTATCTTTGTTGCCGTACTGTCCTCATATGCCCGCGTTGTCTGGATGTCAATGACACCGGTAAGGTTCACACTCCCGCTCAGCACGGTCTCTCCTTTCTCTGCATTCTGTGGAAGGGACTCTCCGGTCAGGGATTGCATATTCAAGGTTGAGGAACCCCTGATGATAATACCATCCAAGGGAATCTTATCTTTCTGTCTCTTATAAACACTTGAGGTTGATGA
>NZ_JAEKNT010000125.1 GCF_016406725.1 Sphaerochaeta sp. S2
GTTGAGGATGAGGCCTTCCTCCTCATTACGATCATACCCATAACACCTGCGGGAGAATGCCGGGGAGTCAGGATCCATGGTGCTTCTTCTCAGGCCCCACTTGATATTCTCGCTCTTGTTCTCACTCTCCGCCTGGGCTATGCCCGCATGGGGTGTGAGCAGCATCTCCCCTGCCTGGCTGAGGAGGTGGATCTGCTCGTTGTAGAAAAAGACATCCACCTTCAGTTCCTTGAGCCTCCGAAGCGTCACCAGAAAATCCACACAGTTGCGTCCGAACCGGCTGATGGACTTGGTATAGATCATATCGATCTTGCCCGCCTCACAGTCGGCCAGGAGGCTCTGGAACCCTGGTCTGGAACTGATGGTCCGTCCTGACTTAACGTCGGTATAGGTACCGACATATTCCCAAGCGGGGTTCTCCAGGATGTCCTCCTTCTCGAAATCCATCTGGGCCGAGAGGCTTTGCAGCTGTCGCTCCATCTGCGTGCTCACACGACAGTACAAGGCAACCCGGAGACGCTTGAAATGACGCCTGGCTGGTATGACATGTATGATGGGTTTTCTCTTCTCGTCGTCAGGCATAGGTTTTTATAACACGAATGGAAAGGGATGGATAGATTTGAGGATTCGGAAAAGATTGAACCGAGACGTTTCTCAAGGTAATGAACATTATCGGTTCAAGGGGTTTTGTTTACCGTTTGAGTCGGTTTTCGACCTCATCACTTTTCTTTTCGATGTTGTCGGGCATTACGATAATGACAGTCACACACCGAACCTCCTGACCCCAGGGTACTTTCTCGCGTAAAGATAGTATTCGTCCATTTTGCCATACCGTAATCATACGCGCACATTGCCGGAGTAATTTCTGATATGCCGAGGGTACAGAACAAGTGGTGGATACCACAACGATCAAAGACAGCGTCAAAGGTATCAAGCGACTTCCCAGGTAAAAATTTGAATCTCCACGAGTAAGGATTATCTGAAAGCTGACTGACTTTTGCCTGCTTCGCAAGGCTCTTTTGGTATTTCTCAGAATAATTATTGATACTTCTCAAATACATCCTCATTATACGGCTGTCGTCCATGGATGTGCCGTAATATTCCTTCATTTTCTCACACGACGGTTTCGGGTCAAGACCAAGATAGATAGCGGCAATCTCTGCGGCACTGATTAGATTGAGAATGAGAACATCATTCCTGCCAAATGGCGGTATGATTTCGATAATGGCCCTATACTTCTCTCTTGCCTTTCCCATAACCCCATTACTGTCTGATACTCCAAGAATCGGCAGGTGCTTTTTGAAGGTTGGTGCAAACAGTACCCACATCGCTCGAGTCATTAATCCGTTTCTCATTTTATACCTTTCCTTTTCATGCCTTGTAGCCCCTCTTATCAGTTTCAAGAGCTCATACCAAAACACCGATGCTGCGGCAAGACCGAATTAGGAAAGATATTGGCGCTAAAAATCCTGCATATTGCATTATTTTTCCTCCATGATTATTCTTGTCGATTACTTTCCAAAATCAGGTGTGATACCAGCTAACGTCCTGATCGCTGGGGTATCCATGTGACTTGCCTCCACCAAACCCAACAACTCCCGTTTCAACACATCCATTTCATCCACCGCTCTGCGGGCATGCCTGGCCATCGCCGTCTCCGCGAGATCAGTGCGTAACACGAAGGAAAATACCGCGGCGACAAGAAAACCAGGCAACCGCAAGTACCAGAGCTTCCTCGGTATGGTCCGATGTCCAAGACACCTAAGGACAGCAAGACCTTCCTGGATTGCGGCAACCATCAACCTGACATCGGAGAAATGCTTGGACAGCCTTATCGGATCACCCCCATGTTTATACAATGCTTGAGCGATCGCGCATACCACCGCCACATGCGTCTTCTGCCAATCATCCATATGCTTGCACGTAACGGTGGGAATCCCAGCTTCCCGGAATATCCCCGCAAGGAACCCGACCCGATCGTATGAGGTGTGTACCAACTCACCCACGGTAGTGGTTTGAAACAATCTGACCAATCCTCTGCCTATCCTGTACACTACGACATTTCCGTCGACCACCTCACCACCTGCCGAGGGGAAGGCTATCATCACCCGTTCGGCTCCCACGACATCGACATAGGCTTGGTATCCCGCCGCGGTGTTCACCATGAACACGAAGCTTGATGATTGGTTGGATGCCAACAGCGGAAGCACCGCTTCTATCTGTGTCCTTTGAACCACGACAAGAACGAAATCATATCGATCGTCAGGAGCCAGTGATGTAATCGTCTTGACAGGGAATCGTTCAACCGTGGAAGAAGTCGACTCACGTAGGTGCAGCCCATTTTTCCTTACGGCTTCAAGCCGGTCTCCTCGTGCCAGAATGGTTACATCCTTACCGGATCCTGCCAATTTGCCGGCGAACAGACTCCCGATCGCCCCTGCTCCTACAACTAGAATTCTCATATCTTCCCCTCCGATGGTGACGAGCTTTCACAAGATGGATACATGTGCGGTTGGTGCAAACAGTACCCACATCGCTTGAGTCATTAATCCGTTTCTCATTTTATACCTTTCCTTTTCATGCCTTGTAGCCTTCTTATCAGTTTCACAAGCTCATACCAAAGCACCGATGCTGCAGCAAGACCGAGTGCCGTAAGTGCCTGCATTCCACTGAGTGGGGCGAGCTTGAGAAAGGTGGAAATCGGTGTATAGAGGATTATGGCCAACAATGCCAGCGTTCCAAGATTGACGGCCCACATAACACGATCCTTCACGAGTTGCTTCGCTGAGTGATAGGCAAAGTCATGATTGGAGCTGTTGACCTGTACCAGGAACAAATTCGCCAGCATGATAATGGCAAGACCCATCGCGCGAGCTTCCGGTGCATTGGCAGAGTTACCTGCAAGGGTTGCAAAATAAGCGCCAAAAGATGCAGCGAACACGAAAATACCTTGTAGGACACTCTTTCCCAGCAATCTGCCGGTGAGCAACTTCTCCTTTGGGTCACGGGGTGCACGATCCATCACATCCTCTTCCGCAGGCTGACGTTCCAGCACAATGGAGCAGGTCGGGTCAATCAATACCTCCAGCAGCACCACATGCAACGGTAGAAGCATCAGTGCAGTTGGCTCTATCCCCAAAAGCGGAGCCAACAGGGAGGCTGCTGCAATAGGAATATGTATGGTGAACACATAGCCAACCGCCTTGCGGATGTTGTCATAGATGCGCCTCCCGTCGCGGACTGTCTCCACTATGGTGGTAAAGTTGTCATCCATGAGAATCAGATCGGAGGCTTCGCGCGAGACTTCGCTGCCGCGCTTGCCCATGGCAATGCCGATGTCAGCGTATTTAAGTGCTGGAGCGTCGTTGACACCGTCGCCTGTCATGGCCACAATCTCGCCGTTCTCCTTGAATGCCCTGACAATGCGCATCTTGTGTTCAGGGATGACGCGGGAGAAGATGGAAACGGTCTTCACTGCTTCCTGTAGTTCCCCGTCGCCCATAGCTTCAAGCTCTTCGCCTGTGATAATGTTTTCGCTGCCGGGGATACCGATTTTGTTGGCAATGGCAGAGGCTGTAATCCCGTTGTCGCCGGTGATCATAACCACCCGAATGCCAGCTCGATTGCAAACGGCGATATCCTCTTTGACACTTTCACGGGGAGGGTCGGCAAGCCCCACCAGACCCAGCAGAGTCAGACGGCAGTCGGTGATGACGGCAGGAATAGCGGATTCGTTTTCAGGCTTGGCAGTTGCAACGGCAATGACCCGCAGTCCCTGGGAGGATAGTGTTTTGATCTGTGACTCGATAGTCCGTCGCTCCTCTTCTCCTAACTTGCAGATGCTCAAGATACGTTCAGGGCTCCCCTTGGCGGCAATAATCAGATGACCCTTCTTTCGCCAGACATGGCCCATCATCTTCAACTCATTGGTAAAAGCGTACTCACTGACAAATTCGTTGGAGAAGAGGCTTTCTTTTGTGATGCCATAATCCTCGCAGTAGCGGAGCATGGCTTTTTCCATGGGGTCATACGCATCAGTTTCACAACCCAATCCCATGGTTTCCACCAATTCCTGCTCTGTGGCACCGCTTGTCGTCCAGACATCCTGTACGGTCATCTGGTTCATGGTGATGGTGCCGGTTTTATCTACGCAGAGAACGGAGACCGCTCCAAGCGTTTCCACGCTGGGTAGCTTGCGAACAAGTGAGTTTTTCTTAGCCAACCGCCAGGCACCCATGGAAAGGAACACAGTAAGAATGACCGGAAATTCTTCTGGTATCATGGCCATGGCCAGCGTAACGCCGGAAAGTATACTTTCAATCAGACGATCCATAATTGTATGATCGGGAATGTTGAACCATGTGAACACCGCTACCAGAGCAAAGAGCACTCCCGCAATAATTGCACAGGTCTTTACAAGCTTGCCTGTTTGTTTTTGCAGCGGTGTGTCCTCATTGGGAGCAGCAATCACTCCCAGGCCGATTTTCCCGTATTCGGTCTGCACGCCTATCGTATCCACCTGTACAACAGCGTTGCCCTGGGTAACAAGAGTGCCCGCATAACAATAATCCTTGCGCCAATGATCCTTTGTTGGTTCAGTGCTTTCCGTAGGAGTTTTCCATACGCCCTCTGCCTCTCCAGTAAGGGAAGACTCATCCACGCATAAATCTGCGCAACGCAAAACTAAACCATCTGCTGGGATCTTCACGCCCTCGTGAATCATCATGAGATCACCCGGCACCAAATCAACGCTGGCAATCTGTTGTTCCTTGCCGTCACGGATAACGGTGCAATGGGGAGCAGACAAATCCTTCAATGCGTTCAGGGTTTTATCAGTTTTCCATTCTTGGATCACATCAATACTGATGATGCCGACGACGAAAATGAGCATGATAGCGCCATCTCGTGGTTCTCCAAGCAGGAAATAAATAATCGCAGCGACAATGAGCAGCAAAAACATCGGCTCACAGATGATATGAAAGACTTTTTTTAAAAGGCTTTCTTTCTTCTGCTGTGCCAGCTCGTTCTTGCCGTACTGGGCCTGCAATCGTTTTGCTTCGACAGAGGTTAGCCCTGTCATGTTCGGTCTGTAGGTTGTCATAAAAAGAATCCCCCATTTCCCGCTGCCATGTGGCAATGCGGTGTTATGATTTCTCTTTTGACACTCCATTTGAGGTCGCCTGTTCCATAAGGCAAAAAAATGGCACACCCATGGAACATACAACTGTCCCACAAATGTGCTTATTAGCAATTTGCTGCCGTTGTTAAACGGCCCGGCCCCACGCCCGCTTCCGGGCATCGCCTGCTCAGTTTGTACTGTTGATCTCACATCCTGAAAAACAGGAATGTAATGCAGTGCAAAAAGACTTTTTTAAAAAGTATACGACAATGCATAGGTTGTCAATCATCCGGCTACTCATGTTTTTTTTGCTTTGCCATTTTATTCAAACCAGGGTTCATACTTTTTACGAAATGGCGAATATTTTGTCACATCTTGATACATGGCATCTCTTAGTAAAGGAAATATGTCCAGATGATCCCGCTAGCATGAATTTATACAGAGAAGTTTTGTTCATCTAGAAATCGAAAAAAGAGACATTTCTTCCCATTATATACAGTTATTTAGACTATAAATCATCAATGACAACTTGCCCATGATACAAGATTACCCTATGCAAGTGTTTGTTTTGTAAACACTTATATTTCTGGAATTTTGCCATTTTTTCAGGATTTTTTATTAATTTAGACTACTCAATTTCGTCAATTTTTATCC
>NZ_JAEKNT010000126.1 GCF_016406725.1 Sphaerochaeta sp. S2
TGTAAATACAAATTTATCATTAAAAGAAATCTGTAACGAAGTAATCCGTTTAAAAGAATAAGATTGCTTCGCTTCGCTCGCAATGACAGTTTAATTGTTATCTTGAACATAGTGAGATATCTTTTTTATTAATATTTTGAGAGATTCAATTCTTTTACATATTCATTTCTTTGCTTGTCCAAAGAAACGAATCAAAAAAAAGCCCCCTTATTTTAGGAATTTCTTTCTGCTGAAAGAAACGCTTGTTAAACACAGCGGAATGCTTTGCATTCCTGAATTTCTGTGTTTACCTTCGCTATTCTGAAAATAAGGTTTGGTTTTTACATCATTACGAGGAGCAATAACGACGAAGTAATCTGTTACTTTAATTAATTAGATTGCTTCGTTTCCCCTTCGGCAGACAGCTTGTTTAGCTACACTGAATCTTTGATGTCAGTATCTTTTAATTTGCTTGATGAGATTCCGAAATAAATTCGGAATGACGGTTTTTTTTCGTCATGCTGAAAGGTTACTGAGCGGAGTCGAAGTATTATTTCAGCATCTCATTATTTTCTATTCATTTCTTTGCTTGTCCAAAGAAACGAATCAAAGAAAAGACCCCTTATTTTAGGAATTTCTTTCTGCTGAAAGAACCGCTTGTTAAACACAGCGGAATGCTTTGCATTCCTGAATTTCTGTGTTTACCTTCGCTATTCTGAAAATAAGGTTAGTTTTTTCGTCATTACGAGGAGCAATAGCGACGAAGTAATCTGTTACTTTAATTAATGAGATTGCTTCATCTAAAGAATCACAATGACAATTCTTTAAAACTTTCCAACCACAAAACAACTTTTAAATAAAATTCCTATTCAATTCACTAAAAATTATACTTTTACAAAAATTAAAATCATAGTTTCATGAAAAACAATTACTTTTTCACAAGTTTGTACACTTTATTAGTATGTACTTCATTTTTAACTGCTCAAGAAAAAGATAAAACCCGTTGGACTCCTGAAGATATTATCAATACAGAATATATGCGCTCTGTTACTATATCTCCAAATGAAAAAATGGTTGTATGGACAAAAAAGAAGCCTGTAAAAGAAAAAGATAAATTTGTTAACGACATTTACCTTACACGCTTAGAT
>NZ_JAEKNT010000127.1 GCF_016406725.1 Sphaerochaeta sp. S2
GACAATAGTCGTCTATGTAATGTTCGATCGATTGTAATTTCCGATATTGGTTATTGCTGTGAGTGAAAGCACAGTCTTTGAATTTTGTACACTTATCCATATTCCCTCCTTGTATAATGAACATATAGTAGTTTTACTACATGTTTCATCTTATTTTAAAAATGTATATATAACATAGGTGCTGTGGATTATTTCTTCCTCCTGTAGTTAAACTACTTTGTTTAGACTATAATCACATCTCTATGTTTTTCTTTGTTTATTAGTGCGATAATGTTTAACGTTTTATCTTTAGCAAGGTTACTTGACATAAATATGTGATTGCCACAGCTTACTCTCAATCATGAAAGGAGCTTATATGTATTACGTAGGTATCGATGTTGCCAAAAATAAGAACGATTGCATCATCATTAACTCCGAAGATCAAATCATCTGTGATGTATTTACCTTCGAAAACAACAAAATGGGATTTGCAACTTTCTACAGATCCGTTGCTTCACTCTTACCATTAGAAGTAAGAATAGGACTTGAAGCCACCGGTCATTACAGCTTAAATCTCATTGACTTCATCGATTCAAAACAACTACCACTAATCGTTTTGAATCCACTTAGTGTCAACCTTTATCGTAAGTCTCTCACTCTAAGAAAAACCAAGACTGATAAAGTAGATTGTCTAATCATCGCACAAATGATACGCTCTGGTGATTTTAAGTCCTACTCACCTGTATCATACCACTTTAAAGAGCTAAAAACACTAACTAGACACAGATATCGACTAATCCATGATCAGGCTAGACTCAAAATATCTATCACACGACTCGTACAAATTCTATTCCCCGAACTACCAAACTTACTCTGGTCAATTCATCAGAAAACTTCTTATGAGCTTTTAGTAAGATATCCTTCAGCAGCTCTAATCGCAGATCTTCATCTCACAACACTCACTACTTTACTTTCTAAATCATCTAGAGAGAAAGACTCTAGAGAGAAAGCTGTTGAAATTAGAGAAGCTGCTCGTGACTCAATTGGATCACAAAGCACAGCTTATCAATTAGAATTGATTCAAAACATAACTCTTGTTATTGCATTTCAAGATGAATTAAAGCTCATCGATTCCGAGATAAAGAAACTTATGAATGAAATTGATTCCGTTATAATTACAGTTCCAGGTATTTCTTATAACCTTGGTGCTATTATACTAGCTGAAATTGGTGATATAAGAGCATTTGAAAGTCCGTCTAAGCTATTAGCCTTTGCTGGGTTAGAACCGGGTGTTCACCAATCTGGTCAATTTGTGAGTAACAAACAAAAGATGGTCAAACGTGGTTCAAAATATCTTCGTTATGCTTTACTGCAAGCTGCCAGACTGATTGCAATGCGAGATCCAGTAT
>NZ_JAEKNT010000128.1 GCF_016406725.1 Sphaerochaeta sp. S2
CCCTTACCCTTGGCTGTGGTTCCTGGGGAAACAACTCGATCAGCGAGAACGTAGGACCAAAACACCTGTTGAACATCAAGACCGAAGCTGCCAGGAGGGAAAACATGCTCTGGTTCAAACTGCCTCCAAAGACGTATTTCAAGTACGGCTGTCTGCCTGTTGCCCTTGGCGAGTTGAAGGGTAAGAAGCGCGCATTCATCATCACCGACTCCTTCCTCTTCACCAGTGGTATGGTGGATAAGATCACCGATACACTCGATGCAATGGGTATCGAATGTGAAACATTCCATCAGGTAAAACCCGATCCTACCTTGGGTACCATCACCGAGGGAATGAAGTTGATCAATGCCTTCAAACCCGATGTACTCATCGGTCTTGGCGGTGGTTCCCCTATGGATGCTGCAAAGATCATGTGGTTGCTCTACGAGCACCCGGAGGTACAGTTCGATGGGCTTGCTTTGCGGTTCATGGATATCCAGAAGCGAATCTACGCCTTCCCGAACATGGGTAAGAAAGCTGAGCTTGTATGTGTACCTACCACCAGTGGTACCGGTAGTGAGGTTACTCCCTTTGCAATCATCACTGATGAGAAAAGTGGGATGAAATATGCAATTGCAGACTATGCACTCACCCCAACCATGGCAATCGTGGATAGCGAGCTTGCCATGGGAATGCCCAAAGGCCTGACCGCAAGCTGTGGTGTTGATGTATTGACCCATGCTCTGGAGGCACTTGCCTCCAGCATGTCCACCGACTATACCAATGGCTTGAGCCTTGAAGCGGCCCGTGTCATCTTCAAGTACCTGCCAAAGGCATATCGGGATGGGACGGACAAGAAGGCACGTGAGAAGGTACACAATGCCTCCACCATCGCGGGTATGGCATTCAGCAATGCATTCCTGGGAGTCTGCCACTCGATGGCACATAAGCTGGGAGCCCAGTTCCATATTCCCCATGGTATGGCAAATGCGCTGCTGCTCTGTAATGTCATTCGCTACAATGCGACTGACAACCCGACAAAACAGGCTTCCTTCCCACAGTATGAGTACCCCTCTGCTGTGAGCAGGTATGCAAGAGCTGCTGACTACATTGCCATGGTGGTAAATGAACAGGAGAATACTCCCTACATCAAGACTACGGCAACCGATAGCCAGGACAAGAAAGTTGAGGCCTTGGTTGCAGGGATTGAGATGCTGAAAAAGGAACTTGATATACCTTCCTCCATCAAGGAGTGGGGCATCAAGGAGGAGGACTTCCTGGCAGTGGTTGACGAGCTTGCAGTGAAAGCATTCGATGACCAGTGCACGGGAACCAACCCCCGCTATCCCTTGATCGGCGAGATCAAGCAACTCTACCTGGACTGTTTCTATGGAAGAGTGTACCAGGAAGCCTAAGTGCGATTAATTCTTACCCAGAGAGGACTCCGCTAAACGGGGTCCTCTCTATCTGTGTACAAAAAATAATGCATCACTAAAAAATGTAAGAATATGGTTAAGGAATCCCGAGCGAAAACCAACAACCTAGGCTTCTGTACAAGAAATGCCTCTTGTATTACTATGCTCGCATGTTTGAATGCAAACTCATCTGTACCGATATAGACGGTACCCTGCTTGATCCAAAACACCAGATCAGCGACAGAACAAAGGAAGCCATTCACCGTGCTCGGAGAAAGGGCATTATCGTTGCGCTTGTCAGTGGCAGGATCTCAGGAAGTCTTACCCTGATCCAAGAGGAACTGGGAATCACCGGACCACTGGGGTGTTTCAATGGCTCGCTTGTGCTCGATGAGGACGGCAAGGAACTGGAAGCACACCCCATCAGAGAGGAGCAGTGCATGGGTGTCCTCTCCTACCTTGCACAGACCGAGCTTGAGTACTTTGTTTTTACCAATGAAAGTTGGTACATGAATGAAATGAATGCCTGGTACGATGTAGAAGTAAGAGCTTCCCGTACACAGGGACGTATTGTCCCCTTGGACCGTCTCTGCAACACGCTAGGCGTGGGTGAGAGACCATTCAAGCTCTTGGCAATGCATAATGACCCTGAATATATGAGGGAACAAGAGAAAGCGTTGCAGACCCGATTCGGTAGCTCCTTGAATATCTTCAGCTCCTCCCCACGTTATATAGAAATACTGGCAAGAGGTGTGGACAAGGGCCATGCAGTGCGCTCTCTCTGTGAATCGTATGGAGTGGGCCCAGGTACCGTCATGGCAGTGGGCGACTACTACAATGATATTGGGATGTTCCGAGCAGCTGGATATGCAGTTGCTATGGCCAATGCCCCCGATGAGGTAAAAGCGCATGCACACGCATGTACCGCCAGCAATAGCGAAGATGGTCTGGCCCTCGCCATTGAGTCAGTCCTATGAAGCGGATACTCTCCCTCTACAGAGGGTTGCCGCAGCCGATCTATGTTCTCTTCTTTGCAACAGTCGTCAATGCTGTCGGGATATTCATCTATCCATTCCTGACGCTCTACCTCACCAGACGATTGGGATATACCCCGCTGCAAGCGGGTACCTTCATGACCATTGCCTCCATCCTCTATGTTCCTGGCTCCTTTATCGGCAGCAAACTTGCCGACACCATAGGGCGAAAGCCGGTGTTGGTGGTATTCCAACTGCTGATGGATCTCTGTTTCATCCTGGCGGGTTTCTTTGAGGGAGAGGCATTCGTGCCCTACTTCATTCTGCTGGGTTTGTTCTTCGATGGTGCGGTCGACCCCGCCCGGGAAGCTTTGAAAACCGATGTTACCAGCATCGAGAATCGTCAGGTCTCATTCAGCCTCATCTACCTTGGACATAATGTAGGCTACTCCATCGGCCCGGTCATCGCAGGTTACCTGTTCTACAAAGCTCCTGAATGGTTGTTCTATGGGAATGCCGCAGCCGGCATTCTCTCCGTGCTGCTTGTCATGATCAAGATAAAGGAGAGCAAGCCTTCCAAGGAACTGATCGAGGAGAGCAAGGGATGGGATACCACAGAGAAGGGAGAAGAGGGAGGCCTTTTCAAGGCCTTGCTTACCCGTCCAAGACTCCTATTTTTCGCACTTTCGGTCACCTTTTTCAGCTTTGCCTACAGCCAGACATTGTTTGCGCTCCCTCTGCTTACCACCAACCTGTTCGGGCAGGCGGGAGCACCCCTGTATGGGAAGATGATGGCGATCAACGGGATTGTAGTGGTTATATGTAATCCAATTATCGTGAGCATGCTTAGGCGGTTTCACCCTCTGGCAAATTCAACCCTCTCTGGTATTTTCTATGCAATCGGATTCGGCCTCTTTGCTTTTGCGACCACCCCCATTGTATTTATGGGTTTGACAGTAATCTACACATTGGGAGAGATCATATCAGCAACCAATGACAATTTCTATGTGGCCAACAATACCCCGATCAGCCATCGCTCACGATTCTCTGCAATCCTTCCCATCATCATGGGGACCGGGCATGCAATAGCCCCCATAACCGGGGGCCTGATCATAGAATCGTACTCCATGAGCCTGCTCTGGATCACCACTGCCCTGGCCGCCCTGATTGGGGCAACCGGGGTCTTCCTGATCTACCTGAAAGAGAAACAGGAACGAAAGTAAATACTTACAGCTTTTCCAAGAGTGCCTTTACTGCATCAGAAGGAAAATCCTTATCAGAGGAATGCTCGCTGAGCAATTGCTTCAACCATGAAGTTACTGCCTCACTCTGCGGCAGGATGTACCCTGCTTCACGATAACAGTCCTCAGCAAGTACACGATTGCTTGCTGCAATGGCATGCATGAGCTGCTTGAAGACAGGATCATCACTTGCCTCTGCGAGGCTTCTAGCCAGGCGCTCCTGTCCTGCTTTACTCTTTGCCAAGGCGAATAAGCTCTTTCTTACTGCCTCACTCTTTTCCTGCGGAGGTGGATAGACAGAAGGGACCAAGTAGATTGCATGACTTGGGCAGGCATCCACACAGAGTCGGCAACCATCCTGGCATTTTGCGAAATCTATCTGTCCATTTTCCGTATCGGTTGCACCTGTTGGACAGACAAACAGACAGACACAATCTTTGGTGCAGAGGGAAATATTTCTTGCAGCGTGCATCAGAGGGCCTCCTTCTGGATGGGGTGGATCTTGAAACTGGGAACTTTACAGATCGGGCAGAGGGATGGAGGATTATCGCCTACATAGATAAAGCCACAAATCTCGCACACCCATACGTTGGTGTTTTCAAGAAGTGCACTACCCTGTTTCTCATACCGTACCATGAGTGCCTTCAGGAGTTTGGAAGCTTTCTCACCCCAAAGCAGTGCCCGTTTTGCTCCTCTGTCATTGGCCTTCTCTGCAGCAGTATTTGCTTCTGCATAGCCATTAGACAAATCTGCATTGATTGCAGCAAGCAATCCCTGGTAATCCTGTTCCTTCTCATTGGTACGCTGTTTGTCATAATAGGCAGCGAGTGTCCCGAACAGGGCGGCTTCCTCACTCCTGAGTTGCTTGTTACATGCTTTTTGCAGATTGGAACAGAGAGCTCCAAGTTCTTCGGCCGATAACTGTCTCATAACGTCTTCCATGAACGACCTCCTCTTCTTATTAATCGCTTACAGTATAGCATCCCATGCCGGATTTTTGGAAAAAGTCTCGAGGTTTTTCAATTCATCCATTTTGCTGGATATTATTTTTACCAGGAACAATCTAGACACGTGTATAATTTTTCTACACGCTGACAAGAATCGAGGGACCTGCAAGAAAACAGTATCTAATGACGAATTTTTAGAATACAAAGGTTTGCAATATCCATACTTTCTGCATGAAACACAGAGAAATTGGACAAGCAATCAAAGAACTCAGACAGCAGAAAAACATGACACAGGAAGAACTCATAGAGAGAGCTGACCTCTCTCGAAGCCAGCTCTATTACATTGAATCGGGAAGACGGACACCCCGCCTTCCCACAATCCATAGTATTTGTGCCGCGCTCGAACTTTCATTTCTCGAGTTTGTGCACTATCTCTATCGTTACTCCCCTACCTCTTCAACACCAAGCATCTCATCAATGGATGCACCAGGGGCAACCATCGGATAGACCTTGTCATCGACAGGTATCTCACAATCAATGAGAACAGCTTGTCCCAGGTCCAGTGCCGCCTGAAGAATCGGCTTCGGATCATCTGTCTTGCTGATTCTCATTCCCTTTACCCCATAGGCCTCAGCAAGTTTCAACCAATCGATGGGGGTATCGAGAGTGGTCTCACTGTAACGTCGGTCGAAGAAGAGCGTCTGCCACTGACGTACCATGCCCAGTGTCTGGTTGTTCATCAAGAGAATGATAACCGGTAGCTGATACCGCGCAATGGTAGCCAGTTCATTGCAGTTCATCTTGAAACTGCCATCCCCGGCAACATTGACGACGCGAGCATCAGGATTGGCTACCTGTGCTCCGATCGCAGCTCCTGTTCCATACCCCATGGTTCCAAGCCCACCACTGGTGAGGAAGTGACCGGGCTGGAGGTGCTTGAGGAACTGTGCAGCCCACATCTGATGTTGTCCAACCTCAGTAACGGCAAAGAACCCTTCAGGAAGTACGCTCTGCAGCGCTTTCAGGATCTCCTTGGATCGGGCACTCTCGCTGTCCACCCTGATTGGGTATCGCTTCTTATATTCAGCAACTTGCTCCATCCACTTCGTATGCGTCATGGGATTCACAATTCGGTTGTTCAGCTCATTCAGCACTACTTTCA
>NZ_JAEKNT010000129.1 GCF_016406725.1 Sphaerochaeta sp. S2
CTTGAGACGTTGGCCAAATTTCTTCTTTTTCTCATCCTCAGCTTCGCGTAGGCGATGAGACTCAGATATCTGGCTGAAACCATCCGCAATAAACGGAATATAGGTAAAGGCAAGTGTCACTACCAAGCTGGCCTTATAGGGAAGATGGTACCACCTCAGGGCAAGCATAACCTCATGCATAACCGTGGTGGCAAACAGCAGGGTGCACACGTAGGTGATACCGATAAATCGGCTCATCAATCTCAAGGCTTGTTCCAAACCTTCAGCCGTGATCACGGTAAAACCTCCAATGGATAACAGTGGAGATCCATCCCGTACATTGAATGGCATGAAAAGCACCATAAAAAGAAGCATCGGTGAAATGGAAACAAAGGTTCTCCATGCATGGTGCCAACCTGCATTGGTAGAGCCGGATAAAATAACCAAGCCGACCACAATGGAGAGATGAAGCAGGGAGACAGGGAGAAAGAACCAGACACACATCAGGAGCATCAACAGGAGCTTTGCACGTGGGTCAAATCGGTAGAGCCAACCCGTTCCTGCAATATACGTATTGGTCGTCATACTGCGCTCAGCCTCCCATCCTCAATCGTATAGGAACGTTGAGCTACCTTGTCGGCAAATTGCCGGTCATGAGTGATGAGTAGGATTCCTGCCCCATTATGTCGTAAGTGGGCAATGATGGAAAGCGCACTCTGATAGGTCAAGGCACTGTCGAGTTCATCTAGAATATAGAAGGGACGGTCAAGAAGATAGTACACTGCTGCCTGGAGTGCTTTACGTAGTGGATAGCTCATGGTAGTGGGGGTATCATCAAGATCGAGGGAGAACAGTTCAGCACAATCAGCTACCTGCTTCTCAACTTCCTTTCTGGACAGGTCAGAGCGACGTTTCAATGACCAGGAGAGCTCTTCTGCAACCGTAGGAAGGAAGATTTGCAGGTCAGGACTCTGGAATAAGTACCCTACCCGTTTGGAAAGTTGCTTTCCCTCATATGGTTTTCCATCAATGGTAATCTGCCCACCTAGGGGAGCATCCAAACCACAGAGCAAGCGACTGAAAGAACTCTTGCCACTTCCGTTAGGTCCAACAAGGGTTACCAACTCTCCACTTTGCAGTTGGAATTGGGGTACTTCCAATGTAAAATGTTCACTTTCTGCAGTACTCACCCTGCTACGCTCGGCCTGGAGAGACAGACAGGAGAGTATTCGTCTTTGAGAAGGCAATACGTGTTCTCTTTCCAATGGGCTTGGAAGGTCATCACCGCAGAGGTGCGCAAAGCGAGTAAGCAAGGAGTTTGTCTCACCTTTTACAACAACTCCTTCATCGAGTAAGAGAACCTGGTCAAAGAGGTCATCGAACTCACCAAGGTACCGGCTCGCAAGCACCAGCACCGTCTTGTTGCTTGTTGCTATAAGATCTTTGAGTTGGTCTCTCCAATGTTGGTCCAGATCATCGAAGGCCTCGTCCAACAACCAGAAGGAAGCATCTATAGCCTGCATCGTGGCAAGGAGCACCCGTTTGCGTTCCCCCCCACTGAGTTCCTGCTCACTACTGGTTCTCAAATCCTGAAGTCCCCAGTGTGTTATTGCTTCCTCGATTCGCGCCTCCATGGTTGCTCTATCCATGCCCATGGACTCAAGAGGAAATGCAATCTCTTCCTCAACCGAGGTAGCTACAAACTGCTCTTGGGGGTTCTGGGAGACATAGGTGCACACTGGCAGAAGATCCCAGGGATCCAAATCTCCAAGTGCTTTTCCATAGAGACGTATCAGGCCATCCATTTCTCCTGGAAAATATTTGGGACAGACCCCACAAATAATCTTTGCGAGCGTAGTCTTTCCCCTGTTGAAGGGAGCAAGCAAGAGGGTCTTGCTTCCCGAGGGGATCTGCAGAGAAAGCCCACGAAAGAGTGGATCATTCTGTTTCCCTGTCCATGACTGGTAGGTGAAAGAGAGATGCTCTATGGAGAGTGCGTTGATCATGGTCACCCTTATACTTGGCCGGGAAGTTCGTCAAACCGTTTGGCGATGGTTCCATAGACCGTTTCATGAAGCGTTGCAAGCTCTTCAGTGCTCAGATTGTCCGTGTAGATTGGCTTTCCAATGGAGACATATGCATGAACACGCTTAAAACCATGCGACTGTTCCAACCCAGCACGTAGTCCCTTGATGGTCATGGGCACGATGACCGAGTTTGAGCGAGTCGCGAGTTTTAGGCTCCCTTTTTTCAGTTCACCGATGCTTCCACTCTTGCTTCTTGTTCCCTCGGGGAAGATCAACATGCTTTTTCCACTCTTGAGAAGTTCCACACCCCTGAGAATGGCATTGATGGCATCACGAGGACTTATTCGGTTGATGAAAACACAGTCCAAAGCATAACACCAGAGATTGATGACAGGAATACGCTTAACCTCTGCCTTTGCCATGATGGATGCCCAAAGATTGACCGGCCCTACAAAGGCAGCTATGTCGAGCATGCTCTGATGGTTTGCCATGTAACATACTGACTGCTCGGGTGGAAGGTTCTCCTTTCCATCAACATGGACCTTGATCCCTAAAAAGAAAATGATGGAACTGCCAATAAAGTGCCCACAAGCACGCAGATATCGATCCCCAGCTTTTCTGAAGCCGAGGAGACGTAACAGGTAACCAAGAGGAAATGCATACACAAGTGAAAGCGCTATAATAGGGATTACAAATATTCCTGCAAATGCTATGCGTATCTTCTTCATGCATACTCCTCCCGCTAAGAAAAGTCCTGTGTCTTGTAGAGTTTTGCATACTGGCCATCGATTGCAAGCAACTGCTCATGGGTTCCAGACTCTACCAGTTTACCCTCATCAAGAACCAAGATGCAATCTGCATGTTTGACGGTTGTAAGACGATGGGCAATGACAATAGCTGTTCGACCCTTTGAAAGACGGTGGAAGGCTTCATTGATCAACTCTTCGCTTTCTGTATCCAAGCTGCTGGTTGCCTCATCAAATATGAGAATCTGAGGATTTTTCAGGAATACCCGTGCAATGGAAATTCGTTGTTTCTGCCCACCGGAGAGCAGTGTACCCCTCTCCCCTACCTGGGTATCGAGACCAAGGGGAAGTGAACGGACAAAATCCCCGAGGTTTGCTGCATCGAGTGCCAGCCATAGCTGATCATCGGTTGCATCAACCTTTCCGTACTTCAGGTTCTCCCGGATTGTGTCATCGAAGAGGAAAACATTCTGCTGGACAAACCCAATATTCTGCCTGAGGGAGTGCTGTGTCAATTCCCGAATATCTTGCCCATCAATCATCACCTTGCCTTCACTCGGCTCGTAGAAGCGAGGGATCAAGCTGGCAAAGGTGCTTTTTCCAGCTCCTGACTCGCCTACCAATGCATAGGTAGAACCACCGGGAACCGTGATGTCCACATCCTTGAGGATCACCTCTGAAGAGTTCTCATAGGAGAATGAGACATGGTCGAAACGGACCGTACCATCCTGGATTTTCAGACTCTTTGCATCCTTCACATCCTGGATATCCGGGTTCTCATCCATCACCTGCGTGAATCGCTCAAAGCTTGCCATGCCTTGCTGCAATTGCTCAGTGAAGTTGATCAGGCGATCAATGGGAGGGAGCACCACCCCAACATAGAGAATGAAGGTGACCAGATCATAGGACTGAACTTTTCCCATGAATATCAGCAACGTTCCACCGGCGATGGTACAGAAATAGTAGAGCTCACGGAAGAACCCCAAGATGGAGTGATAACTTCCCATCACCTTGTAC
>NZ_JAEKNT010000130.1 GCF_016406725.1 Sphaerochaeta sp. S2
GCTCTTCAGACCAAGACCGTCGATGGCCAGGACAACCCGCTTCCAACCAACAAGAACGCAAAGTTCTATGAGGTTACTAACTCCATCACCATCACCAACCACTTGGTTGACTCTGTCTGGCCTGCAATCAACGAGGCAAAATGGCAGTCCTTGACCGAAGAGCAGAAAGGCTGGGTCATGGAAGGCGTAAAGGCCGGTATTGAATTCTGTGATACCACTAACCTCAAGGCAGAGGCAGAATTGGTTGAGTTCTTCAAGAGTGAAGGCCTCAGCATCTACCAGGCTGATCTTGATGCTTTCGCAGAGCACGTACTGGCACAGTATCTTGACAGCCCCTATTCCGATACCTGGGATATGGAGATGTTCGAGAAAATCCAGGCTGCTGGAAACTAAGCACCACCTTACGACCCGGGGCAGGTGCTCCGGGTCTCTTCTTTTGTTCAATGGAGGCCGACTACGTGAAAAAAATTGCGTTGTTTCTTAGGGATGTCATGGAAGTCTACATTCCCATCCTCTCGTTTATATTCTTATTCTTGGCTTTCATCCTGCAGGTCTTCTTTAGATACGTGGTTAACCACCCATTGACCTTTACACAGGATGTTATCGTCATTTGTTTTTGCTGGTCAGTAATCCTGGGTGCATGCTATACGATGCGCAGAAAGGGACACGTCCAGTTCACCATGCTCTATGATGCCTATAGCCCGAAAGTGGCAGCCTGGGCAAGGATGATCGGAAACCTCCTGATTATTCTCACCTTTGCTGTCATGGTAATTCCTTCATTCAAGTATGCGTTTTTCCTTGGCTTCCAGAAGACTCCTGTACTCAGGGTCTCTTACACATGGATATTCCTCCCCTTTACCTACTTCCTGCTTTCCATCATCGGCTACACGATTAAGCCGGTAATTGAGGACTGGAAGGTTATTACCGGAAAGCTTGAGGACAGTCTTGATCATCGCTTTGATCCTTTGCTTGGGGAGGTAAACAAATGAGTTTTCCACTACTGGTAACCTTATTGGTTTTTATCCTGATCTTCTTCCTCCGTATGCCGATTGCCTTCGGCATGCTCGCCTCAGCAGCTTGTTATCTTTTGGTAAAGGGTGCTGACCTGAGCTTGGTGGTTAATCAGGTAATGAATACCTACTATACCAATTACGTCATAATCGCCGTCCCACTCTTCATCTTCACTGCAAACGTCATGAACACCGGAAAGGTCACCGATATGATCTTCAAGTTCGCCGGTGGTATCACAGGGCGGATGAGAGGTGCGCTGGGACACGTAAATATCATTGCTTCCCTGATTTTCAGTGGCATGACTGGTTCTGCCATTGCTGATGCCGCAGGACTTGGAAAAATTGAGATCGAGGCCATGAAGGATGATGGATATGACCCGGAGTTCTCCTGCGCAATAACCGCAGCCTCCGCAACCATCGGTCCTATCTTTCCTCCATCCATTCCCTTGGTTATCTACGCCATGCTTTCCAGTACC
This sequence comes from Sphaerochaeta sp. S2, assembly GCF_016406725.1. Lineage (GTDB taxonomy): Bacteria > Spirochaetota > Spirochaetia > Sphaerochaetales > Sphaerochaetaceae > Sphaerochaeta. Next base: position 1,487 of record NZ_JAEKNT010000130.1, read on the forward strand.
TCGGTTGGGGCGCTCTTCATGGGAGGCATGGTTCCAGCTGTCCTTCTTTCGCTTTTCTTGATGGTGTATGTCGCAATTGTTGCAAAAAAGCGTAATTATCCCAGAGGGGAGAAAGTCGTCTGGAAGACCTTCCTCGCCTTCACTGTACGGGCTATTCCAGCACTCCTTACCCCGATCATCCTTTTGGTGGGTATCTACACTGGAGTAACCACCCCCACTGAAGCGGGAGCAATTGCAGGGCTCTATGCCATGATCATCTCGATCTTCGCTTACAGAGCTATGGGATTCAAGGACTTGATGAATGTTATCCGTGACACGATCAAGGATGTCGGAGCAACCAGTATTATGATCGGTGCGGCAGCTATCATTAGCTACATTGTCGCTCGTGAACAGCTCGCTGCAAATATCGGTAACTGGATCTTAGGCTTCACTGCCAACAAGTACACGTTCCTCTTCTTGGTGAACGTTGTTATCCTCATTCTGGGAATGTTCATGGATACCTCGACAATCCAGCTGGTGTTTGTACCCATCATGATCCCTGTCGCTTCAGCCTTGGGAATCGACATGATTCACTTTGGACTGATAGTGACGTTCAATATGATGGTAGGGCTCTCCACCCCGCCCTTTGGAATGTTGCTGTTTATAACCAGCGGAATTTCCGGGACACCTCTCAAGGGGATCATGAAGGAGATACTCTGGCCACTGGTCGTTATGTTGATTGTCTTGGTGATTATCACCTACTTCCCGGAAGTCACCCTATTCCTGCCGAAAGCAACCGGCCTCATGTAAGGAGAATTTGTAATGCAAGCACAATATAATGGTTGCTGGCCAACCATGATCACCCCATTCACAGAAGACAACAAGGTAGACTTCCAGGGAGTCAAGAAACTCACAGACTGGTACATTGACCGGGGATGTGATGGCATCTTTGCAGTTTGCCAGTCCAGTGAGATGTTCTTCCTCACTCCTCAGGAAAAGCTCGATATTGCAAAGGCAGTGGTCGAAGCTGCAGAGGGCAGAGTCAAGGTTATTGCAAGTGGACATACCGCTGATGACCACCAAGCACAAATTCAGGAACTCGGAGCAATGGCTGAGACCGGTGTGGATGCTGTGGTACTGGTGTCGAACAGGATGGCCAAGGAAGAGGAAGGAGAAGATGTCTTCAGGAAGAATGCTGAAGATATCTTTACCCAGCTTCCTTCCGTCACTTTTGGATTGTACGAATGCCCCTACCCCTATCTCAGGCTATTGAGTGATGACTTTCTACATTGGGCTGCCCATGAGGACAAGTTGGTCTTCCTTAAGGATGTTTCCTGTTCCCTTGAGATCGAGAAACGACGTGTTGAGCTGGTAAAAGGGACCAAGCTTGCGCTCTTTAATGCCAATACCGCTACCGTACTCGATTCTTGGATTACCGGTTATGACGGGTACAATGGGGTTATGGCAAACTTCCATATTGATATCTACAAATGGTTGTATGAGCATTTCCGGGAGGATGAAGCGTTGGCCAGACGTGTGAGCGATTTCCTTACGGTAACAGCGATCACCGAAGCAAGGGCCTACCCCATCAATGCAAAATATCACTATGCACAGACGGACATTCCCATGAGTCTGGTGACCCGTTCAAAGCCAGTCTCCTTACTCAATGAGAATGCACGCCTTGAAATCGCCAGCTTGATCCGGATGGAGAGAGCAATGCGAACTGAATTGGGATTGAAGCAATGAACCGTGGAAACGAGTTTCGAAAGAGATTGCTAGAAGGCACGGCCCTTGGGGGCCATGTCTTCCTCAATGATCCTGCAATTACTGAAGCACTTGCCCGACATGGCTACGATTTCATCTGGATTGATGCTGAGCATGGACCATTTGACAAGCAGAACCTATTGATGCATATCATGGCAGCAAATGCAGGTGGTGCAGGAGCCTTTGTACGAGTAGCCAGCCAAGAAATGGATATCATCAAGCCAGTACTTGAAATGGGTATTGATGGAATCATCATCCCCATGGTCCTTGATGAGGTAGAAGCAAAGCGAGTGCTTGATCTCTGCCTGTATCCTCCCAAAGGCACGCGGGGTTTTGGCCCCAGACGTGCGATAGGATACAACAGCCAGAACCTCAAAACCTACCTGGAACAAAGTGAAGAGAGTTTTATCAGGATCATCCAGATAGAGCATGTGGAGGCCGTACACCATGTGGAAGCCATCCTCTCTTTGCCTGCACTGGACGCAATCATTATTGGCCCGAATGATCTCTCTGGATCCATCGGTCATTTGGGAAATCCTTTACATCCGGATGTGCTTGCCTTGGCTGAAATTGCCATCAAGGCAGCAAAGGAAGCAAAGAAACCTGTGGGTGTTTCCATCGGTCCTGATGCAAAGACGATTGAGATATACAAGGCACTGGGAGTGGATTTTTTCAGCTGTGGGGATGATATTTCCTTCTTACAGCAAGGTGCAAGACAGACCATTTCCATGGTGCGTAAGTAGCTGTAGAAAGAATTGAGAAGAATCGATATGCTGTATTGAGACGGAGGTTAGCATGGATATTTCGAACATTTCGCTTACTCGGACAAATCTAAGTTCGCAGGTTGCTGACCATCTGGAAGAATACATACTCTCCTCCCCAAAAAGCAAGGTCTCCGAGAAACTCCCTTCAGAAATGAAACTTGCAAAACAGTACAACGTAAGCCGCCCGGTGATCAGGGAAGCTATGAAACTATTGCAGGAGAGAGGTCTTATCTCATTGAAGAATGGTAGTGGTGCATATATCACCCGCCCTGAGACCGATACGGTAATGAATGCCATCAACCGTATTATGCAGGTAGACCATATTAAATCTGAGGATTTGACTCAGGTACGGGAGATTCTTGAACTCTCCTCAGCCGATCTTGCAGTACAGAAGATTACAGACGAAGATCTCCAGAAGATGGATGAAATCCTTTCCAAGTTTGAAGATAAGACGCTCCCATTGAAGGAACGTGTCAAGCTGGATGAGCAGTTTCATTTGACCATTGCACAAGCTGGTGGCAATGAGTTGCTGTGTATGTTTATTGGCGTTCTGACATCCCTCCTCCGCGATTATATGGGGAAGGGAATCCTTGTAGAAGGAGGAATTGAGGACGCTATTTCCCGCCACAGGGAAATCTACCAAGCCTTCTGCAATAGAGACAGGGAAGCTGTGCATCATGCAATGGCTGAACACCTCAAGGTATCTAGTCTCAACGTACAATTCTTTGACAAGAAAGGTGCAACTGCAAAAACGAAATAGCATTTCTAAATGCAAATTAACTATACGAGCTGCAGATAGAAGAGATATACAACTCGTACAGTTAGCTTCTTACGAATGAAATTGTTGTGTCAGCTCTATCACAATACCTTCAGGTGTACTCAGATAGATAATTTGATTTCCCTTGTTTGGTCCATTGCCAACAGTAATGAGTTCTCCAATTTCACATAAACCATAAGATTTCGCTGCAGTGCGGACCTTCGAGATATCTTCAATGTTTATCGACAAGTGCCAATGTCCTACATCAACAACACGTGGTTTATAGAGTTTGATACCTTCTGTATGAGCATAGCACAAGACCTCCAACGTAAAACCACCTCCTGTAATATAGGCAATTTCAACTTGTGCCTGTGGGCAATTCGTCACCTTCGATTGTACGCCTACATCCCTTGGACCCCTATCAATTACCGTATAGTCAAACAGCTCTGTCATGATCTTCAGGAATCTATCGAGATCCTCCACAACCAACCCTACATGATTCGTACTCAACACAGCGTATTTACTCATTATGCTGACCCTCCTGATACATCCGATAGAGCTCAGACCCTTGTAGGTCAAGCATTTCTATGGTGATGAGTTCCCCTTTCTTGACATCTTGCTTCAGACGTTTCCCTGCAATGAGGTAGTAC
>NZ_JAEKNT010000131.1 GCF_016406725.1 Sphaerochaeta sp. S2
AACCAATTCTTTTCTCTCTGGTGTATCAATACCAAAGTAGCAAGAATGAACAACTGGTGGAGAACTTACTAATACATGTACTTCTTTTGCACCTGCATTTCTTAAGGCCTCTACAATTTTCTTGCTTGTCGTGCCTCTTACAATAGAATCGTCTATCATAATAACTCTTTTATCTTTTATATTTTCCTTTAAAGGATTAAGTTTTAATCTAACTGCTAACTCTCTGCTTTTTTGATCCGGTTGAATAAAAGTACGACCGATGTATTTGTTTTTTATCAAACCAACACCATAAGGAATACCGGATGCCTCTGCGTATCCAATAGCTGCATCAATACCTGAATCTGGTACCGCAATAACGATATCCGCATCAATTTTATATTCTTCTGCAAGTATTCTACCTGCATCTCTTCTCGTAATATAAACTGACTCTCCATCAATTTTACTATCTGGTCTAGCAAAGTAAACATATTCAAAGATACAGTGAGATTTTCTCATCGTGTCATTATAAATGATTGATTCAACACCTTCATCATCAATAATAACCATTTCACCTTTTTCAATATCTCTTATGAATTCTGCACCAACAACATCTAGAGCACAACTCTCAGAAGCAAGGACAAAACCTGTATCCAACTTACCTAAACATAAAGGTCTTAGACCATTTGGATCTCGAACGCCAATTAGTTTATTTTCACAGATAATCGTCAGAGCAAACGCACCTCTAATCTCTGATACCGTATCTTTAATGGCTTGTTTAAAACCTTTTGAGTAATTTCTTGCAATTAAGTTTGCAATTACTTCAGAATCAATTGATGTTTGAAAAATAGAACCTTCATCCTCTAATCGATTTCTTATTTCTCCAGCATTCACAAGATTACCATTATGTGCTAGTGCAATGCTACCACCTTTATAATTAACAACTAAAGGTTGTGCATTCGCGACATAACTTTCGCCTGTTGTCGAATACCTAACATGACCAATTGAGACATCACCACTTAGT
>NZ_JAEKNT010000132.1 GCF_016406725.1 Sphaerochaeta sp. S2
GAAGCAATCTTCCTTACGAGCGCTGCCGTCTTGGCACTCCTGTTTGCGAGAAAATAGCTGGTTACCCGTTTGCGAAGATCCTTTGCCTTTCCGACATAAATTATTGAACCCTTTTCATCACGCATCAAATAGACACCGCTATTATGGGGCAATTCACGTGCCTGCATCTGGGGACTGACCTGTTCTGCTGCTATGCTTCCAAGGCTTTCCACCTCACTTGCTGGGGTATACTGAACGGCTTCCTCTTTCTTCTTCTTCATCCTCCTTTGAGCATATCCAGAGAGTCTTGTTTTGGCAATGCTCAATCGATACAATACGGGCTATGAATCATCCCCTCTTTTCAACCCTTCCCCCTGTGGAACAACACTATCTTATGCAGCTTGATGAACGTTATCACTTCAGTTTTCAGCAGCAACGGCAGCTCATTGTTAGCGCATGTGACCTTGCCATGTGGCAACTGGGTCCGCTCGAAAAGTGGATAGATGAAGAGAAGGTGGTAAAACTGCAAGGAAAAGCCCAGGCAAAGACCCTGGTTGCCGACCATCTGAATAAAATGCAGCAGGAGCGGGAGAAACCAACCAACTACCAGGATTTCAATCCTGATACGCGCCTTCCTGACAAGTTCCAGAGTCTTTTTGTCTCCTCTGATACCCTGATGGGGAGATGTCCCTGCCCGGTAGAGGGAGAGAAAACCCGTTGCTGCAATCTCAAGACCCTCGATGTTGTACAGCAGTGTGCATTCGGTTGTTCCTACTGCTCGATTCAATCCTTTTACAACAGCCATGAAATAAAAGTGGTGGAAAATCTTTCAAAACGATTACAGGAACTCCAGCTTGATGAAGATACCTGGCATATCGGCACCGGACAAAGCAGCGATTCCCTCCTTTGGGGCAATGACTATGGGACCCTCGATGCACTTTCCATCCTGGCTTCCCGTTATCCCAATCTTATCATCGAACTCAAGACAAAGAGCAAACGGAGTGATTATCTCGGCCTTGACCTTCCGCTTAACATTGTTTCCACATGGTCTCTCAATGCTCCAACGATCATCGAGAAAGAGGAACATTTGGCAGCTTCCCTTCAGGGACGGCTTGATGCGGCGAGGAGGGCAAGGGACAAGGGAAGGATTATAGGGTTCCATCTGCATCCCATGGTCTACTTCGAGGGATGGCAGGAGGAGTATGGTTCGCTCATTGAACAGGTAACAACCATGTTCCTGCCTGAAGAGTTGATGATGTTCTCCCTCGGGACGCTTACATTCACCAAGGCAGTACTGAGACAACTCAGAACAGACCACTATCCAACCAGGGTTCTGGACATGGATCTCACTTCAGCGGCGGGGAAATACTCCTATCCATTGGAGATCAAGCAGGCGATGTTCTCATTTGCCTATGAGCAGTTTCCTTCCTCCTGGAAGCAGGGTTCTCCCTTCTTCTATCTCTGCATGGAGGACCCTTCGCTCTGGATGCCAACCTTTGGTTACTCCTACCCCAACGACAAGGCCTTTGAGGCAGCGATGAAAGCGTCCTACCAAGCATGTCTGGAAAGGAAGAGAGACAGGTTATAGCTTCAAATTTGTATTATGCCGCTGTTGCCCAAACCATCTATACGAATAATGCCCGCTTTCCTGAGAAAGTGGGCATTGAAATATATGTTGAAGCAATCCTAGTCAAATTTCTTTTCAAACAAGTCCAAGGCCCTACCGGAAAGCGGGTTAGCTTCACCCTTGAGCATGGATTTGATCGCTTCCATCTCACTTTTACTGAACTGCTTTCCTCCAAGCTTATGCTCCTCGAATGCCTCGGTTGCGATCGGGCATACCTTTCTCACCAGGTCAAGAATGGTCTGTGCGTAGATTCGGATCTCATATTGTGCGTGGGCATCAAGGCGGAGCTGCAGGAAGTGGAACAGATTATGGAGGTCCATCTGCCAGTACCATTCGGTGTAGAGGCTCAAGGGAAGATCGATTCGGCTGAGTTCCCTCGCGATACCCATATCCAGGAGTTTCTGGTAGGTATCATAGCTCCTCTTCTGGTCTTCGCTGAGAATGGAGAGAACCTTTTTTGCCATCTCTGGATCGACTGGCTCAGCGGTTCTTCCTTGCTTGTTGTCATCACTCTGGAAATTGATATGGGCGGGATCGGGCTGGTAGCACTCATCACTCATGACACTGTACCTTCCGCTGATCTCATTCACCCTGCCTGTACGGTGGCGGATCCACTGCCTGGCAACGAAAATCGGCATCTTCACATGGAAGGTGAAGTTCACCTGTTCAAAGGGGGATGTATGGTCGTTTCTCAGTAGGTAGTTGATCAAGCCCTTGTCCTGTCGGTAGGTCTTGGTACCACTCCCGTAGGAGACCCGTGCACTCTGTACGATTCGCTCATCACTTCCCAGGTAGTCAACCAAGCGTACAAAACCATGATCAAGTACGGGGAATTCCTTATCCAAAATCTCTTCAGCAGCGCTGACGATGCAATGTGCCATAACGATAGTACTCCTTCCTGTTTCTGGAATATTGCCATGGTACAGGAATATCCCACTCTCGGCAACTTCTAGAGAAGCCCCATTCTTCCAAGCAATACAGCCACCCCTGCACTGCAAGCTGTTTCAGTCCTCAAAATCCTCTTCCCCAGTGATGCAAACTGAAACCCATTTTCCCTAAAGAGCGTTCGCTCCCTATCACTATACCCACGCTCTCCTCCAATAGCCAAGACAACAGGTTGTTTTTCCTTCAGTTGAAACACGGAGAGAGGTATTCCCTCCCAGACATTGTCAAGGACAATTCTCTGGGTATCTGAAGGAAGCTTGGTAATGGCATCCTTGAGGGAGGAGGCAAACTGCAGTGAGCTTACCCCGCTCTGGCCACTCTGCATCGCGCCATCAATGAGGATGCTTTCATACTCCCCACTGGTGTAGAGATTGGCCTGTGCATAGGATTTCTCGGCAGTGTCGGTGGTACAAAGGATGAGGGAACCAACCCCAAGGCTGACAGCTTCCCTGAGAATCCTTCTCATGCTGATAGGCCTAACCTGGGCAACGATGAGCGTTACCGGATAGAGAGAGGATGCTTGTTCCTCTTTCACCTCGTAGGTGAAAGAGATGGCATGCTTATCCATATTTGTGATGGTGGCCAAACCCTTGCTCTGGTTGATGACTCCCGCTTGGAAGGTATCACCTACGTCTAAATGAAGGATTTTCTTGATATGACGGGCCCTATGGTCTTTCATGGACAGTTCATTGGTCAGAGATAAGGTAGAAAAGAGGATGATGTTCATACAGGGCACTATAGCATAAGGGCTGGGAAAAACGGTAGACTGATGCCATGAAGAATGCAATCTACTTGGCGAAATCGCACGACTGTGCAGCTAACCTGGCCGGAGAGGCATACCTGATGAGTCTGCCTTATGAACATGTGTTGTATCTTTGGGTGAATGATCCCTGTATCGTTATAGGGCGATACCAGAACCCGTTCAGTGAGTGCAACCTACACCGGATGGATGAGGAAGGAGTCCAACTTGTGAGAAGGCAAAGTGGGGGTGGAGCGGTCTATCATGACCAGGGCAACCTCTGTTTTACCTTGATCGGGAACAAGGAAAAGGCCTCCAAGGAAGAGAACTTCGCTCTGATTCTCATGGCACTTGCCTCTCTTTCCCTTGATTGCGAGCTCTCTGGCCGGAATGATATTCTTCTGAACGGGAAAAAAATCTCTGGCAATGCTTTCCAGACAACCGCTACCAAATTCTGTCACCACGGGACACTGCTTATCAGCAGCGACTTATCGGTAATGGGTAATTATCTTACCCCAAGCTCCACCAAGCTGGCTTCGAAGGCGGTAAAATCTGTAGCATCCCGAGTGGGAAATCTTAAGGAAGGTAACCAAAAAATCACCAATGAGATGGTACAGGATGCGTTGATCGAGGCTTTCAAGGCAACCTATGGGGAGGCTGAGTTCCAGGAGATTGATTTTACCACCTTCCCTGCTGCGCAGGAAAACTATCACCGGTTCGGGGACCGATCACAGATTCTCCAGCAGACACCACAATTCAGCCACTCTTTCACCCACCGTTTCCC
>NZ_JAEKNT010000133.1 GCF_016406725.1 Sphaerochaeta sp. S2
GTATAAAGGACATCAGTTTGATCCAATCAATGCAGTCGATATCAAAAGAGGAGATATCATTATTGATTCCTCTCTTTATACAAGATATGCAGGAGAATTACAGGTAGCATTAAAAGATATGAAGAATACAGGCAAAACAAGTGTCGTTGGCCATGTTATTGAGGATGAGATTTCTCTATTGGATACAATACAGCCATGGCAGAAATTTGCATTTATATTGAAAGAAGGTTAAGAATGGGCATTGGTGCATCACCTGGCTATGCCATTGGTCAAGTAATCATAAAAAAACCTTTTGTTGAACCAACAGAAGAAAGATTAGAGAACTATGAAGATGCCATAATCATATTTGAAAAGGCTGTAGACGAGGCAAAGGTAGCCATTGAAAAGCTTCGCGAACAGACAAAGGAAACCATTGGGATTGAGGAGAGTGAGATTTTTACTGCTCATTTAATGATGATTTCAGATCCTGAGTTGCTGAATCAGATTCGCGGGAAAATAAAAGCGATGTATACACCTGCTTATGCTGTGAAATTGATTCGAGATCAGTTTGTGCAAGTGTTCGAATCCATGGACAATGAATACATGAGGGAACGTAGTGCAGACGTAAAAGATGTTTGTAATCGTCTAATAAAAATTCTTTTGGGCATAAAAGAAATGAATATTTCTACAGAAGAGAAAATAATATTAGTTGCACACGATTTAACACCATCTGATACTGCAGGCATTTCTAAAGATTATGTAGCAGGTTTTATTACCGAAATTGGTGGAAAGACATCTCATACAGCGATTATGGCTAGAACGCTTGAAATACCCGCAATTGTTGGATGTACAAATATTATTGAAACACTATCAGAAGAGGATATTCTAGCCATTGATGGTACAACAGGCGAGATTCTTATAAATCCTGATGAAACGGTCATTCATGATTTTATTAAAAAAATTGAAGAAGAGACTGTTGAAAAAGAAAAACTGAGAATGTTGATAGGAGAAGAGAGTATTACAAGAGATGGACATCATGTAGAAATCGGTTGTAATATTGGTAATCCTTCTGATGTGGTTTATGTTCATGAAAACGATGGTGAGGGTATAGGTCTTTTTAGAAGTGAGTTCCTGTATATGGATAGGCATGATATGCCTTCAGAGGAAGAACAATTTACGGCCTATAAAACAGTACTGGAAAAGATGGATAGCAAACCTGTTGTTATAAGAACATTAGACGTTGGTGGTGACAAGCAGTTATCTTACTTAGATTTTCCAAAGGAAGAGAATCCATTTTTAGGATTTAGAGCAATAAGATATTGTCTTGAGAATGAAGACATCTTTAAAATTCAATTGAGAGCTCTGATCAGAGCAAGCATATATGGAAATTTAAAGATCATGTTCCCAATGATTTCTAATATTAGAGAAGTTAGAAGAGCTAAGGAAATCATCCTAGAAATAAAAGAGGATTTTTCTGAAAGAAATATTCCGTATGGTAATTTTGAAATAGGTATTATGATAGAAATTCCTGCAGCAGCAATCATTTCTGATAAGTTAGCAAAAGAAGTGGATTTCTTCAGTATTGGAACCAATGATTTGATTCAATACACAACAGCAGTTGATAGAATGAATGAAAAAATAGCTGATTTATACTCACCATACCATCCAGCAC
>NZ_JAEKNT010000134.1 GCF_016406725.1 Sphaerochaeta sp. S2
GGAAAATATAATGAAATTTTGAGACCTATTGTTTATCCATTAGGTGAGGAATTATTAGATGAAGAGTTTCCAACTGGATATCAAGAAAACGAACTTGATCTCTTTTATGAATATTTGATTTCTAATAATCCTGCGTTTAGATATTATTCTCGTTATAAAATTGATAGTACAATTAATGAACCTCATTACTTAGATGAAAAGTATAAGGAGAAGTTTGTTGGATTAGAAACTATTTTTCTAGGGAGTGATGAAGGTTTTATTAAGTATTTTGCCCCTATTAGAAACTTAGATATAAAATTCATAGGTAATATACATGATGATGCCTATAGAAATTCACTCTTTCAATATATTATGTCGTTACGTATGGAACGGTTACTCGATAAATATGATTGTAGAGATACAATTGGTTATTTCTTAGCATCAGAAGTATCGAATAATCGTGATAACACCAACAATTATGTTATTGATGAAAGACAATTAGTAGATACGATTAAAACAATTAATGTGGTTATGTATTATTTAATAGATGATGGATCAGAAGAGGATAAAGAACTATTATTAAATCTATTAAAAGATATCTATGTAGATACAGATCCGAATACACCACCGAATGTAGTTATATATTTTTATGATATGGAAACAGAAGATAAAGAAATTGCATTAAAACTATTAGATGAAGCTAAGTTGTCACAGAACTATATTAAAGAGGATTTAAGTTTAGATAATTTAGGTGAAAACATGTTTAGAGTAAGAAATAATCACGATGCCTTTATGTATTTAGATAATTTTGGTATAAGAAGAGAATACCTTTATAGATCATATATTCCAGTTAATGATGACTCAGACTTTGAATGGTTAGAAAAACTAAAATCTAATAATCGATATAATTAGGAGGATCAATGTTATATATTAATGATGAAAAGAACTTTGGTTATAACAATGAAATATTATTAGAAAATGTAAAAGATAAAATGTGCTTGTGATTGGTGACACATAAAAAAAGTAGCAAAAGGATTGCCAATTTTCACTACTGATCAACCGCTTATGAAAGCACTTTAATTAGGGGCAAAAGATGCAACTAAGAAATGGTCGATGCGTCAGCTTAATTGGGATATAATAAAAAATGAGCTATCAATCTTGCATGATTGATAGCTACATATCTGTCTCTGATACACATTTGACGCTGATGATGCATTAGAAGCGGCAA
>NZ_JAEKNT010000135.1 GCF_016406725.1 Sphaerochaeta sp. S2
ATCTATGACCGAAATGGAAGAATTCTCGCCATTGAACGTCCCTATTGGGGCGTTTACCTTCATCTTAACAAGATTGTGGACCTAGCTCAGGTAAGCGAGGTCATTGCCCCTTTTGTAGAGATGAGCCCATCAGAGATACAACAGAAAGCAAGCAACTACACCACCTATGCGCAGATCAAGAAGGCGATAGACGACAGGCAGGTAGAACCCCTACGCAGTGTCTTACAGGAACATGGCCTGCAGAACCAAGTAAACGTGGAGAAACGGATAGGGCGTACCTATCCTGCACAATTTCATGCATCGCAGACCATTGGATTCACCAATGTGGAGATGGAGGGAATTGAAGGAATTGAGCTGAGTCAGGAAGAATTCCTCAATCCTTATCCAGAAATCGGGAACCGTGGCACTACCTATGGGGAGGATGTCATACTCACCCTGGATGTAGATATTCAATACGCCTTGGATGTACAGTTGCAGAAAATTGCTGATGAATTCAACCCTGATTATGCAATGGCGCTCGTGCTCGATGCCCAAAATGGAGACATTCTTGGCATGTCCAGCTACCCTTGGTACGATATCAATGCACTTGGGCAGAGTGAGGAGGAACAGAGAAGAAACAATGCAGTGAATCTCCTGTATGAGCCAGGATCAGTTTTCAAGCTGTTCAGTATGGCTTCCATCTTGCAGATTGGAGAGGCACAGACTGAAGAACACTTTCTCTGTGATGGATCCTACACCTTCAATGCAGGATCCAGCAATGTGACGATCAACTGTACCTCACCTCATGGGGAAGTTGATGTGGAAACCATGCTTGCAAAATCATGCAATGGGGCAATTTCGCATTGGGCACTCCAGACTGACCCCATTTCTTTTTATACTATGTTGCAACAAATGGGATTCACCAACAGCTATGATATCTCGCTCCCCTCCAAGGCAAAGGCATATATCGCCAACCCTTCCCAGTGGTCTGGAAGAACCCTGCCAACCATTGCCTTTGGACAGGAGCTCTTGGTAAGTGCGTTACATCTCTGTACTGCAGCTACAGCACTCTCCCCAAGTGGGGAACTCATTGCTCCACATCTTATCCTCTCCCGCTCCTCTCCTGTCAGCGGAGAGGAAAGCTACCAACGGGAACGAACGGTGATCTCACAGGTACTGGAACCTTCGGTCACTGAACGTATTCGTGAAGGAATGTATCGCGCTTCACTTTCAGGGGGCACAGGAATCCAGGCAAGCGTTGAAGGTGTGGACCTGGGGGTCAAGACAGGAACAGCACAACTGTTCAATGAGGAGACAAAAAGCTATGAGGATGGAACCATCCTCGTATCTACACTTGGCATGGTACCGATCGATAATCCACAGTACATCCTCTATGTAGGGGCGGGTAATCCGAAAGGGGCTTCCCTGTATGGATCAAATGTAGCAGCGCCAGCGGTTGGTGCCATCGTCAGGACGCTCATAAGCCAGGGAAAACTGATCACAAGCGATACACCCATCCTTTAGAGTGATGGGAAGAATTGGTCAAGCTCAAGAGTAAATCCACGCAATCGGGGAACCAATACCGACGCATCGGCTCGATGAAAATCCTCAGGCACTCCCTGTCCATCAGCAAGGAAAGAGAGAGGAAGCCCAGCCTCCTTGGCAAAGAACAGGATATTACCTATCCCTTGTGTCTCATCGAGCTTGGTCACCAATAATTTTCGCAGGTTATACTCACTGAACAGTTCATACTGTGCAATAAGGTCCGTGAATTTACTGCTCGCACTGACCACCAAGGTGTACTCACGCTCCTTGTCATCAAATGAGGAAAATAGGTCTGAAAGAGAATCCCTGAGCATCACATCCTTGCTGCTATGGCCGGTGGTATCGACCAGAACATGGTCATAGGTCTCCAGGACATCAAGCAATCCAGACAATACTCCTGCATCGGTGGCCTCATACAGCGGGAGGGAGTACTCCTTTGCAAAGAATCTAACCTGTTCCAACGCACCAGGGCGATGCACATCGAAACTGAGCAAAGCTACTTTCTTTCCTTCTTTTGCACGGAGATGGATAGCTAGTTTTACCAGGCTGGTGGTCTTCCCCACCCCGGCCGGTCCTACCAGCACTACGTACCGTTGTTGGACGGAATCCTCAAACTGCAGACCTTCAAGAAGATACTGGAAAAACTGGACTTCAAGCTCTGCTTGCCCCAAGGTCTTCTCATCGGAGAGCAACATGCTCTTGATTTGTTCAATTCTGGCCGGAGGAATCTCATTTTGTTCCATAAGAAAGGATAAATGGTCCCCTGCATCGAAAACAGGATCTTCTGCCACACTCTCTTCAACGGGTTCTGTTTCCTCGACCAGGAAGAAGGTGATGCGGCAACGCTTTTCCTTGCGCATCCCCTTTTTCAACAGGAAATCCTTACGCGTATGAACACGCACTGCAGTTCCCCACTGAGTGCGGGCTTCTTTCAATGCATGTTCATAATCTTCTGCCTCGAGCGTTAGGAATTCCAAATTGCCCCCTTAGAG
>NZ_JAEKNT010000136.1 GCF_016406725.1 Sphaerochaeta sp. S2
AACTGTTAATAAAGCGATAGAAAAAATGTATTCAGATGTGAGAGTGAGATGAGAATAAAATGCAATGTGTTTTATTTTTTAAAGGTACGGGAGCCACCGGGAACTACACCGTCTAATTCGTCGCAGCGTCAGATGTGTATAAGGGACGAGCGATGGGCTGTGCCCAGCTCACCAGTTTGGGAAGATTCTTTTCCGGGTCTGCACATACAAGTCGCAGGCCTGCTCTCAGAACGGTCTCGGGAATTGTTTTCATGGTATATCCTATGAAGGGAGAAAACCGAGTTGCTCGGCTCTCTCCCCTTTTCATTGCAAGGTTATTCGATTGTTTTCAAGGAAGTGGAAGAAAGAATAATCATTACTATAGATACTATACGAAGGTTCCATGCTGCCCAGCCTACTATGGATGAAATCCAGGGAACGATGAACAACAATACGCTGGCAACAATGAGAATCCATTGCACAGGTTTTGATCCAGGGAGTGAAAGAGCAATTACAGCACATAAGACAATTGCAATTGCAATCACAACACTGAAACCAGAACCTCCTGAGTAGGCATAGAAGAGCGGAGAAAGCGCCGCATACAATCCCAGAACTGCAATTACCCAATCTTGGGCCCGTTTAAATTTTTCCATGTGTACCTCCAAGTACGTTTGGTCTTGTTTTGTGTTTGAAAGATATCATCGAGTGTCTTATCGAGGTACTGTACGAAGGTACAGTTGTGGTACAGTAACGGTTTGTTGCCACAACAGAGGTTTCAAACTATACTTACATACCATATGAAAGAGAATGAATCGACCAAAGCAACACTCTCTTCAGTCTCACGAAACGCTTTGGTGGAAAGGCCTCGATTGGATGAGAAGCTTAAGCTCTCCCTTCATTACCAGACTACTCTGGTGAATGCACCCCATGGGTATGGAAAAACAACAGTAATAGCCCGATTCCTTGCTTCAGGGGGGTACAGCAATGCATACATGCAATGTACCCCTGATGATAATAATCCAAAAACATTTGCCTCCCGTCTGAACCAAATGCTTATTTCCCTGCTTCCACATGTCACTGAGAGTGATGA
>NZ_JAEKNT010000137.1 GCF_016406725.1 Sphaerochaeta sp. S2
CGTAAACCCTGAGAAGTAAATAAAAGAGAATGGGAGCAAAACCATGGCAAATGACCTGAATGTAGTCGCATTGGTGGGCCGTCTTACCAGAGATAGCGAACTTCGCTATTCAAATGGTGGTATGGCAATCTGTCGTTTTTCCATAGCAGTCAACCGGAGAAAGAGGTCGGGTGACAATAAATGGGAGGACGAAGCCAACTTTTTCGACTGCTCGATGTTTGGCAAAAGTGCCGAATCCCTCAACCAGTATCTAGAGAAGGGAAGGCAGGTTTCCATTATCGGTGAGCTTAGGCAGAACCGATGGGAACAGGACGGCCAAAGTCGGAGTCGGGTTGAGATTGCCGTGAATTCGTTGCAGCTCCTCTCGAGTCCCGGTTCTACAGATGGTAGAAACACCTCTCGTCAGGGTGAACAACCACCGACGAGAAACCAGGGGTCATACGGTTCACGACCTGCTCCCCAGGCACCCGCCTCTCCCTTGGATATCGGCGGACCTGAGCAGTTTGACGATGACCAGATCCCATTCTAAGACTCTGCCTTTTGGCAGATGATGTTGCAAGGAGAAACATATAATGCGCGATGACGATAACGATTCCATGAATAATGACGGAAGAAACGGAAGAGATAGAAGAGGGGGCGGACGCAAACCCAGTTTCAGAAAGAAAGTTTGCAAGTTCTGTACCCAGAACCTTACTCCCGACTACAAGAATCCTGATATGCTGCGGCGCTACATAACCGAGCGTGGCAAGATTCTTCCTGCCCGTATCACCGGTTGCTGTGCAAAGCACCAGAGGGCTGTTACTACTGAGATCAAGAAGGCACGTGTACTTGCGTATCTTCCGTTTGAGAAGAAGTAACTTGTGTTGGGTGCCATGAACCAGTTAGATACAAAGATGTTGAAACAGGTATTGTTCCTGACAGTGGTAAGCTACGCGCTTTCCCGCTTGTTGATCGGAAACCTGCTCTTCACCATCCCGTTGATGGTTCTCGCACCGAAGTTTTCCAATCGGAGAGAGGCATTGTTTCCTGTTGGCTTGGTAGCTGCCTTGTTGGTGATTACTGAGTTTTTCAGGGCAGAAGGGGCATTAAGTAGCCCCGAAGGACGCCTGTTGCTTGTGATTGGAATGTTCATCCCGATTGTGCTCTTGGTAGCCAGTGCAGTATGGATTGCTCTGGATGACAAGCGTACATTCTACCGCTATCTTGCATCATCCATGTTTGGGATTGTTGCTTCGGTTGTGGTGGTTATTTGGTTTACAAGACCTAACGAGGCGCTCCAGAGGGTAGACTCAGCAATGTTTGAGACCTTTCGTACGCTCCTCGGAGGGACAACTGGTGGGACACAACCATCCCTTGAAACACCTGGTGTTGCATTGGAAGGTTTGTAC
>NZ_JAEKNT010000138.1 GCF_016406725.1 Sphaerochaeta sp. S2
GAGGAAATATCATCTTCTGAGGAAATATCATCTTCTGAGGAAATATCATCTTCTGAGGAAATATCATCTTCTGAGGAAATATCATCTTCTGAGGGAATATCATCTTCTATTGGAAGAACAGTTTCTTTCTCTTCATTGTCATGATGATGCACTCCTGCAAATGGAGAAAGGCCCAACAACTCCTTGAGCTCTGAAACTCCTTCCCAGCTGGATGCAAGGTTGGCAAGCTGCAGGAACGAAAGTCTCAACGCACCCTCCTGGACTTCCAAGGGATAGAGATTAGGGTGTTTTGTATCGATAAGAACTGAAATTGCAGGATGAGCTTGGGCAAGCTTAGTGGCTGCAATAGTTTTCTGCAAATTTTGGACGTATTGCTCAGAGTCATGGAATGGATTCTCGTCTACCTCCTGGCCATGGCTGGAAGGAACCTGAACAACAACCTGTTTCTCTTCATTTTCATAGAGAGCATCAAGATACCCATCTTTATAGTCAACATTCGAGGTATAATTAAGGGTACCCAACATTGCCGTAAAGAAGGTTACCGGCACCAGAGTCCGCTTTTCAGCCTCTATAGTACCCCACTCTTTTGCAAGTTCCTCATCCTGAGAGCAGACAGCTCTCTTGATATACCCATATGCCTTATCGAGCAAGGAATGACCCACAAAACAATAGAATGATGCATCCACGCGGACGAATGGTCGCTCATCACTGTCCAAACCATCAATCAGCAAATGACTTGAATCATCATAGTCCCTTGAGGCAAGAGCATCTGAAAGTAAATACGCATCACGCTCATTGAGACCTGTATCACCAAGTACATCAAAGAGAAGAAACTTATCTCTGCGATCAACAATACTTTCTACCCAAGACTCCCACCCCTGTTCCTTGATAATTCGGTTCATGACCGCTTCAAGGTCATCAACACGTTCTCCACGGCTCTTGAGCACCTCGAGTTGCAACATACTCGCCTGCTTAAACGTGGCATTGTCTTCAAGCAAGGAGTCAATTCCTTCAAAGGCCCGCTTCGAGAGTTGTAGAAATGCAGAGAGCAGTCCATCCAACTTGGCTGGAAATACTTGGTTAACCAGAGCATTGAATGGCTGCAACTGATACTGCAATGCAGTTAATTTCTGTTGCAACAAATCTTCTTCAGCTACCGGAGGAAGACAGAAATCGCTCGCCTCTTCCTGAAATGACAACATTTCATCATCTGACACAAACATACCCTGGCTGCGTAAGAGCAAGGTATAATTGTCGGCATAGCGGATGCTTTTCTTACAAAGATCTTCAAAAAGTTGGCTTACTCGCTTCCAATCTTTCGGTTTAATGTCAGCATTTAAGGAATAGTCTTTCTCCCAGTAGGGAAGAAGACTGGAGAGGTAGGCAACCAAGCGGGAAGCAACTTGCTGCGCGAAGAGATCAGAGTTCTTCTTTCTTACCAGCCTATGTTGTTCCCAGAATGCAAACTTGACCACCTCCAATGGGTGGTACTGGAAAACAATATCCTTGATGTTCCGTATATCATTGGAAAGAAACACGGAGATCTCCCTGAGATTCTTCTGTATCTTCTCAGTCGAAATCTCTCCAATGGAAAGTAAATCCCAACCCTCACTGGTTTTCACTGTTGTCTCTCCTCGTAGTAGAGCATATCACACCTTTCTCTCTCATTCAAACTTAGACCCCTATGGTCATAGGACCAAATCATATAGATTCCAGCGTACTTGAGGTCATACGTTTATAATTACCAAGACCAACCATAACAGAAGCCAATGCAAACAGGGAATACCCCATGAACAAGACCCGATATCCAAACTGTTCAAGAACAAGCCCGCCTAGACTGGATCCTAGTACTGTAGGCAGCCCTATTCCAAGCGAAACATACATAGACATACCAAGCGTCCTATGAGAACGCCTCACCCTTCGAGCAACCAGAAAAATTGCCGCAGGATGGAAAAAACCATAACAAAGACTATGAAGGAACTGGGCAACCAATGCACCCTCAAAGGTTGGAACCAGCGCATAGATAAGCAGACGAACAACCATAGCGCCACTGCTGATCATCAAAAGGTGGACAGGAAGTACTTTTTTCTTCTGCATGAGATATCCTGCAAGGATGAGGGCACCAAATTCACTGCCCGATGCAATTGCATTCATCAAGCTGATAGCATTAACCCCCAACTCTTCCACGAGATACAACGAAAAGAAGCTGGCAATGGAGGACATGCTGATACGGTTCAAACCAATGATCACCAGACCGATCACAAATGCAAGATCATACCACTTGCCTTCAGCTTTATCTGAGGTAGCAGGTGGCATCTCCCTTCGTTTTGGATCCTTCTTCCAAGCCAATACCGGCAGCATAAAAAGGAAAAACGACACCAAGGCATAGGAGCCTATGCTGTTATTGCTGCTAAGATCAGGCTTACGGGTTATCGCCAGTAACAATGAGAACAGTACAAATCCAATCGTTCCTCCACTTCTGAGCAACGTGTATTTCTGCGCATCACCATTCAATCGATTATTCGCATAGCTATCAATAACGGGAACCAGAGAGCGGAGGAAGAAAGATAGAAGCATCAATGCAAACATCGTCATCCATATGGAGGTGGAGTGCATCAGCAGCAATACACCCAAGGCAGATAAGACTGTACCGAGGAGTATCGTATTTTTGCCAGATCCATGCTTGTCGACATGACGAGCAACCAACAAGGGGCCAACAATCCCTGCCGTTTCAAAAACAGCAAGAAGAAACCCCACAACATCATGTGAGTATCCAAGGTTTCTGATCATCACCTGCAGGTACGGATTGACCACTGCCATGATGCCAAATACAAAAAAGAAGGATGCATAGAGACTGACCATGGAGGCATTGTAAGGATTTGCAGGAGAGACAACAAGGCCTTTCTTTACATGGTGATAAAAGGCCGAGCTTTTTCCAAGGTTGAGAAAGGAAGATGCAGATCCTCGAGACACGATATAGGAGTATTGCGACGTTTATCGATGATTCGATTCACATAGGTAGGCCCAAGGCCTGGAACCCTGAGCAAGGCTTCCTTTGGGGCACGTTTGATCGAGAGTGGATAAAAATCGATGTTGGATTTTGCCCAAGCAAGCTTAGGATCATCATGCAGACTAAGATTCCCTTCCTGTTCGAAGGACAACTCCTCAAAATCAAACCCATATTTCCGTAAGAGCCAATCGGCTTGGTAGAGACGGTGTTCCCGTGTAAGCAGCCCTTGATCCTGAACAGGAGGCATGGGCATCTCCTCGAACAGTTCCAGTTGTTCCTGGACTGGGATGGCAATCTGCTCACCTGGGAGGGTTGGGTCCCCCAACCCACGTTGATAGGCACTGAAATAGAGCCTCCCCATGTGGAGTTCCTTGTACATACGGCTTGTATACAACAAGATTTCCTTATCCAACTCATTACTGGCTCCAACTATGAACTGACTGGAGGTATGTACTCGTTGATATTGGCTACCTCTTGCTGTCTGACTGGCGATATACTTGAGAGGCTCAAGAATATCCTGGACATAATTTTTGGCATCAGTAAGCTTGGAAAAATGTTGTTCCCCCGGTGTTTCAATATTCAAGGAAAGAGCACTTGCATACTTGAGAGCTTCATCAATGCTCTCCTTGGTCGATCCCGGGATCACCTTCAAATGGATGTACCCCTTGTAATGGTAACGGTTCCTCAAGATTTTGGCAGTGG
>NZ_JAEKNT010000139.1 GCF_016406725.1 Sphaerochaeta sp. S2
CAATGAATACTTTCTTACTCATGCCACAATCTCCTCATCCACAATCCCTTTAAGCAATTCCACAATATACTCATCAATAATCTGTGCCCTCTCGGAAACTTGTGGCTCTGATTCTGGCACTGAAGAAATGAGCAACCGGAACAACTTTCTGCTATGTCCCAATCTATCAAGAACAGCATCAAGCTTATCTGCTTTTTCTTCTAGCCAGTCTACATATTGATTTGTAAATATCTCATTATCATCAAAGTCAGTAACCATAGGTTCCGATTTTGTAGAATCATTGTAGTCTTTCATTTGCTTTGTCCAATTCATGCTGTTTCCCTCTTTGCTTTTACGTTCTTGTACGATGAAGCTATGACCCCAAGATAGAATGCTTCTGGAAGATTCAAGTCAACAGCCATTTGGCCTATAGCAACAGCCATCAAGGAAAGGCTTTTTTCAGCTTCGTCAATGTTTGTGTTTATGTGGATAGTTTCTTTCTCTTCATCTGCAATCACTGCTACGTAGTCATATTCTTCAATAGGTTCAGAGTCTTCATTACCCATAGCCTCTTCAATCTTTAGCAAGGTATCCAGTCTCGGTGAGGATATTTCTCCACTGCAGAGCCTTCCTACCGCTGAGTGGTTCATACCCAACCTTCTACCTACCTCACGACAACTTGTCTCTTCAACTCTCTCTATCAGCCACTGCTTCATCACGCTATAATCTCTCATATCTTCTCCTCGAAATTGTTTACAAGTCCTTGACAATAAGCCTTTGCTTCATCAACGGTAGGAAAATCACCTTCACTTCCAATCTCATTGTTTAGCGAACCGGTATAAACACCTTCAGTATCAGAGAAGACATAGAGAGTTCCCCAAGGCCCTTCTGCTCTCCACTCCTTATAATATCCGTCTATATAATTCCATTTGAGTTTATAATTCTTGGCTTTCTTAAGCTCTCTGCCACAATTCGGGCAATACCTTGCAGTGAATTGAGCATCTACCGGTTTG
Source organism: Sphaerochaeta sp. S2 (assembly GCF_016406725.1). Taxonomy (GTDB): domain Bacteria; phylum Spirochaetota; class Spirochaetia; order Sphaerochaetales; family Sphaerochaetaceae; genus Sphaerochaeta. Next base: position 993 of record NZ_JAEKNT010000139.1, read on the forward strand.
TTGTCCTTGTGGGTGATTTGCACGTAGATATACCCTTTCTCAACCAAAGCGATTGCATTGTTGGTTTCACAATGAAGTGATTTTGAATTATCTCCCAGCTCACAATACTCACATGGTTTCTTATTCATGCTGTTTTCTCCTTACTATAGTCATGGTGCTTAATACCCAGATACTCTTCCTCATATGGACATCTGGTAGGAAGTCCCTCAATCTCTCTCCAAGCGTAGTACAGGTCTCTGATGAATGCTTTCATCATGAACCGGATAGCTGCGTTGTGCCGGTGTTTGGCTGTGGTCTCATTCCACATCTTGCCCTCACGTCCCTCGATTTCCCTTGCCTCATTCTCCAGACGGTTCTTATAGTCATAGTAGAATTTGGCATAAGGGCTTTTTGCCTTGAGGAATGAAGAGCCAAGCACCCCAAGCATCTTCGTTCTCAGCCTTGCATTGTAGGGAGCAAGATACCCTGCGGTGAGCTTGTCTCCACGGATCATATCGTCTGTGACTACAACCTTCCCATCCTTCATCTTCCTGCCCTTCACAAGCCCAGGATTGAGTCCTGTGAACTGCACCATTGCACTGATGGTATGGGCTTTATGAATATCGTATTCGGAGATAATGACAGCCGCCATCATCGGCCCGATACCCTTTGTTTGCTTGAGAAACTTGTCGTAGACAGGGATACCCTTGAGTTCCTTGTTGAGTGACTTTACCAGATTCTCCTCAATATCCTTGGAATCATCATAGGCATCGACCAATGAGGGGATATCCTCGGCATTGATAGCCATTTCAGTCCCATTGTCCTTCTGGTCATTCCCGTCTTTCTTGAACCGTAAGCGATTGCCCATCTTGATTCTTATATCCTGATAATCATAGATGGTTCTCACGATTCCCTTGATTCTCATTCTTTGTTCTTCTGATTGCATAATTCTCTCCTTAATATTGATTTAGTAACAATCGTTCTTATGATTCGCTCTCGTACTTTGTGGTATCTCATTTTTAATGACTCGCTTATCTGTACTGACTCTTTCCTTGCACCTGACACACTTACCGTTTGTGATGTTCTCTCATTATCTGATTCGCTCTCGTTTGTGCTGTTGTCGAAACTATGACTCGCTCCAGTGATTTGATGTTTTCTTAATTTCATTAGCTCGCTTTGCAAAATGTGTTTATCAACCTTTTTGACTCGCTCTTCTACTCAGTATTTCTCTCAAATATCATGGCTCGCTCATCTACTTTGTTATCATCTGATTCTTGACTCGCTCATCTACTTTACTGTTATCTAAGTCAATGACTCGCTCTTCTATTCTGCTCCTTTCTGACACTCGGCTCGCTTCTACGTTCTGCTGTTCTCTTGACTACTGACTCACTCACTTCTATGATCTCCTTTCTGAAAAATGATTCACTTTCCTGTTGTGCTGTTAATTGCTTTTCTTGATTCGCTCTAAGTGATTGCTGTTTTCTTATGCGTAAACTCGCTCATATATATGCTGTTCTCGCCAGTACGACTCACTCAATTCTCTAGATTTACTCATATGAAAAGGTTCACTTTTATATCATGCTGTTTTTGCTTGGTCTTGATTCACTCTGTTCATTTGCTTTTATCATTCCAGTTAGTTCACTCATTCGATGTAATTTTATTCAGCCGGATTGGTTCACTCTATGGTTATGCTTTTAATCGTCACAATGGTATTAGAGAACGTCATGAAGCCTGTGGGCTACGGTTTCTGCTTCGGCACTTTTCCACCTGCCTGATCTCATTCTCCACCCTCTCACAAGTGATGAATGGGCCATGCTTGCTGATAAGCCCCAATTCCCTCATGGTGTTGAGGATTCTCCGTACAGTGAACCTGCTCAGCTTCAATGAGGAAGCAAGACTCTGCTCAAGAATCACGCCATTGGGGAGCATATGCGCTTCATCTGCATACAATCTTTCAAGCAGATGCCAATACATTCCGTAACCCTTCGCCCCGAATTTCTTATACAATGCTGCAATCGCTGGATTCTGCAGCTCGGTCATGTAATGCCTAAAAAAGAATAGCTCTTTCATTTTATTACCTTCTCCTTTGCTATCTCGTCAGCAAGCTTTTTATACAGCTTTGCCAATTCCAGATATTCCTTGTCCTTTTTCTTGGTGGTGACCAGTAACCGGTCAGCCTCGGACAACCTTTCCATTGCCTCCTCAGAACCCTTGGAGGCCATTGCCATATCCTCTACTCTCTGCAGTCTTTCAAGGCCAATGAGAGAGAGAAGGCGGTTACGGTACGCAATATGGTTTCCACTCAGCGGGCCATTGCAGTATTTGCACTGTGCCCATACGTTGTCAGCGTCCAACTCAGTTGCTCGTGTTTTTCGACTTTCGTAGTGACCACCGTCCATCTTGGAGACATGTCCGATTTTCCCGCAGGAAACACATTTTGCGTAACCATTCACATCAGCACAAACATAACGTCTGTACCTCTGGAACTCCTTCAACGCCTTCTCTCTCGCACTCGGCACAATCAAATCCTCTCAAACTCAAGGGCTGGCGTACCATACTCCCTGATAATCCTGTTTGCCTTCTTGAGGGGGGCAAAGATGTTCAATGCCCTCGACCTCATTTCATTGGCAAACGCCTCGATCTCTTCAATATCATTTGTGCGATAGTATCCTTTACCATCCGAAAAGCTCACGATGATAAATTCATCACCAAAGTCTATCTTTCTCAATTCGGAGATAATCAGCCTAGCTGACCTGTCTCCCATTCCCCACAGGGTGCTTAGCTCCTTCCTTGAGATTGCGTTTTGCTTTCCAATCGGTAGCATTCCATACAACCTCTGAGCTTCCTGTCTTGATAGGCTTAGTTTTTTTGGTTTTCTTGCTGGCACGGTCTCTTCTCCTCACTTCATCTATGTTCTTGCTGCCCTCTGGAGCTTCCGTACAATACCTAAGTTGACTTCCCATCTCTGCTTTTTGCTTGCATTTGTTGGGACACTTTCTGCACAAATATTCCATCATTTCCCCCTAGAACGGTATTTCATCATCATCGTATTGCCCTGTATATGAATTGTTGTAACCTTGGTTGTTACCGCCATTGGAATACTCTTGCCCCCCAGAACCGCCTTCAGTGAGGTGGAGTGGTTGGACTCCAAATGAATCTGCATACAAGACCCATTTGCTACGCCTTGAGCCATCGTTGGCATTCCAGAATTCCTGTCTCATTTCCCCTCTGACCACCACCGGTTTGCCCTTGGTCAACTTGCCGGTAAGCGATTCAGCAGCCCTTGAGAATTGCACCACATCAAAGAACGATGAAGCTGTCTGTCCCTTCTCATATCGGCCTACAGCAACCGAAAACTTGAGTATCGGGGTTTGCCCTGCATACTTGATTTCGCTGTCAGTGGTGAGCCTTCCTGTTATCATGATCGTACACATATCTGCCATTGATTAATCCTCCAAGTAATAGCCATTCTCTGATGCAAGCATATGAACAGCCTCTATCAACAACGCACATTCCCCAATGTTAGCCTCACTGGAAGGAATGCCCTTGAATCCGTAATCACCATTGATAGGATTGCCGGATTTATCCTTTTCCATTGGATACCCAAGATGCACAGCCTTAGCCTTTGCCATTTCCTTAATATCTTCTTGGGTTCCCCCAGCCATTTCAGAGAGCCTCTTGCAAAGTACATGGAAGTAAGCATTTTCCTTCAATGTCCGCTTCTGGTAGTTTGGTTCAATCGTAACCTTGATTGTTCCATCCCCCTTGAGAGCCTTTGCAAGCACAGCCTCGAATTCGGCCTCATATCCGGCAGGGACTCGAAAGTCCCCACCGTGAACCACGAAGGTCATTTTCATGCAACCACTCCGCTTGATTCAAACGGAACATCACCAAGGTCGTCACCCTCAAACAGCTCCGGCCCTTGCTCACCATTTGGATTCTGGATTGCATCATAGACCTGGGAGTAGATACTGTAGGTGATATCCTGAGAGGTAGGTGCTCCGAATTGCTCAAACAAGCCCTTTGCAGTCAGCTTGTCACCATCACAGAGGCGGAGAATATTCCCCCATGCCAAGTTAACTGTGAAAATATTCTGTGGAACTTTTCTGATTGCGTTCTTTTCATCAAAGATCTTCTCCACATTGCTCTTGACCTCTTCCATTGAAGCAGCCTTCGGGTCGAATCCCTGCTTGGGAGTAGGTCTCTTCACTGGTTGCGGCCTGTTTCCCTGTGGAGGACTTGTCACCTTCTTGCTCGGTTCCTGTACCTCGCTGTCTGGATCAATCATGTCCTCGGTTGGAATGCAAAGCGTCTGGAGTAGGGCATACTTGTGAGCGATAGCCATGCCCTTGTTAGCTCCCTTGTCTCCACTGTCCATACCCTCACCAACGACCACAGCTTCAACGCTTGAACCATCAGAGGCATAGAAGGTGTACTTCATGGTCAGAATCCGGTAGATAAGATTTCCTCCGTTTCTAGTCTGCCTTTCCTCCGTCCTCTCACTGAGAACGGTAGGAACGGTGAACACTCCATGTTTTGCGAATATCGGATGAACGGTATTGTAGACATCGTCAATGCCTCTGAACTTGAATTTCTGTTGCTGGTTGGTCTGGTTCTTGCCGATAGCATCGACATCTTTCATGACCTCAGCCATAGCCTCGTATATCTTGTTAGCCATTGACAGCCTCCTTTTCCTCGTTGAGGGAAGCGATATACTCACGATAGAACGAACACTTCTCGGCACAGTTGCAATAGTCCTCACATTTAACGGAGACTCCTGG
>NZ_JAEKNT010000140.1 GCF_016406725.1 Sphaerochaeta sp. S2
GTATATAGCTGTTGTGTGCTGGGAGACACCAACTGGTCTCCTCGACGATTGCCCATACCAGGTCGATGATCTTGTCCAAGATCACTTCCTTTGGCTTCAGGCAGTAGGCCAATGTGAGTGTTCCAAGCATCCTTCTCCTGGTGAAATAACACTCTTCAAAAGTTGTACGATTGCCTGTCCTGCTGAAAGATAGGTAGAGAGACGCTGGTAGTGCAGGAATTGCCTGAGAAACCACTTTTTCTGCACGCTTGATGATAAGAGAGGATACAGGGGATATGAGGGTATCCCAGAATTTCCTGTCCGTTGCAGGAGGAGCTGTTCGATATACTCCATTCATGTGGGACAGAAGCGGTATGTATTCTCTTGTCATACGTGGTCTCCCTTGCGTGAAAGGTGTTGCAGGTACTGCCTTGGGCTGAGCCCCTCCACCTTTTTGAACACCTTGCTGAAGTAGAAGGAGCTTTCAAACCCAAGTTTTTCTGCAATCTCATACACCTTGTACTCACCCTGAGCCATCATCTGTTTTGCCGCATGCACTTTCTCCTTGGTGATGTACTCTACGAAACTGCACTCGCTATAGCGTGAGAAGAGACTGCTGAGGTAATTCTGGCTGAACCCGAAGAGCAGGGCAACCTCTGTGAGGTTGAGTTTCCTGGTGATGTTTTCCTGGATGTACTGCTGGATATTTGCAACTACCTTTGCGCGATAGTCCTGCTTTCTGGACTGCAGATACTTGCCCAATCCCTCGGCGAGATGGCGAAGGTATGCACAACACTGGTTGGTGGTAGTGCAACTGTATAGTTGCCGGTAACCTCCATGTTCCTCCTGGAAGATCTGTTCAACAAGTTTCTGTCCATCCGGGATCAGACTGATGGCCATATAGAGGATATTGCTGGCACTCTCGATTGCCTGCAATGGTGTGATTCCCTGTCTCTCCATCTCTTTTGCTACATCCTCCATGATCTGGGCCAGCTCCTCTGCATCAAGCTCTTCAAAAGCCCTGGTAAGACGAATGCGATAGGGATCCAGGCTGAAGCGTTGTTCCTGTTTCTGTTCAGCGAAAGAGATGGAGGCCTTCTCCTGAGAACTGGTGAGCAACTGCCGAGCTGAGTTGAACGAGTCACTGAGGTGGAATGGGTCATTCACCGGAAGCCCTACACAACAGAGGAGATGCACGGAAAAGTAGTTATATATGACATGCAATGCCTTCTCCAGAACCTGACGAATAATGGTTCGGTAGTGAGCTCCTTGTTCCTCATTCAAACAGAAGGTGATGGCTAGATGGTGCAAGTCCAAACTGGTTATATGACAGGTAAGATAGCGTGAGAGCGTCTCCTTCAGCATACCGGTGCTGCTGTAGTAGAGGCTCACATCACGTTCCTCTTCCTCTTTGCTCTCAATGGTTACATAGCAGACAACATAGAGCCTCTCTTCAAAACAGAGAGCCAGTTCCTGTTTCTGGGAATCGAAGGCCTGCCGGCTTTCTATGAGACCGTTGAACAACCGGACAAAGAACTTATCTCTAAATGCTCCCATTGCTCCACGCTCATACATAGGGTAGGGAGGGTGTCCCTGTTCCTTGATCTGCTGTAGGAGGTCCAAGGCCTTCTGAACCGATGCAGCGAGGCTCTGTTCGGTCAATTCAAGCTTAACCAGATAGTCTACTGCTTGGTATGTAAGTGCTTCCTTGACATAGCTGAACTCCTCATAGCTGGTAAGGAGGATAAATAGGGGAACTCTTCCATATACCGCGCCACTCTCCTTAAGCACTTCCAGACCACTCTTGATGGGCATCTTGATATCAGTGATCACCAGCTGAGGGTGTTCTCTTTCTATTGCCTGCTGAAGTTGCAATCCATTGCGTGCCACTGCAACAATCTCGATACCGAGCTCATTCCAGTTAAGCATGGATTGCAGTCCGACCAGGACCAACGGTTCATCATCGGCTATGATCAGTTTGGTTGCCATGCTGTTCCATCCTTTTTCTGCAGCGGTAAACGAATGATGGCTTTTGTGTAGAGCCCTTTCTCGCTCTGCAGGGTGAGTCCGTAGTTCTCACTGAACATATATTCGATTCGTTTTGCTACGTTCTTGATTCCAATCTCTGTGAACATGCCCTTGTTCGGGGATTTGCTGGAGTCGAAGGCAGCATCAATCATGGATTGATCCATTCCTACTCCGTCATCAGTGATGATAAGGCTGCATGCATCCTCTTCCAGTCTTGCCTCGATGGTTACCGTCCCAGCTCCTCCCTTCGGCTCAATGCCATGAAAAATTGCATTTTCCACCAGTGGCTGCAAGGTGAACCGGGGAATGCCTATAGCGTAGTAGCTTGGATCTATCGAGACCTGTAGGACAAGGGTTCCTCCGTAGCGGTACTTCTGGATGACAAAGTAGTCATTCAGCAATTCCAGCTCTGCCTCCAAGGTGATGATTGGCTCATCGGCTTTGCTTACATTTTTCATGAGTCGGGAGAGGCTGGTGGTCATCTCAGCTATTCCGGTTGCTTTCTGCAAGGTGGCCATCCATTTGATGGAGTTGAGTGTATTATAGAGGAAATGGGGATTTATCTGGCTTTGGAGCATACGGTACTCCAGTTCCTGTTTCTTTTTCTCATCAGTGACACGCCGTTCAAGCAGCTCATCAACCCTCCCTGCCAGTTCATTGATCCCTCTTCCAATATCACCCAGCTCATCCTCCCATTCAATGCTTGGGTCGCTGGAGAAGTCACTATGTGCGATTGCCTTCATCCTCTCCTGGATTTTTGCAATCGGGCGGTTGAAGAGCCGGTTCAGCAAGAGGGCGAGGATAGTTCCAAAGAGCAAGACTGCCAACAGGATAATGACCAGCATGGAGAGGTAGGTGGTACGCTCAAAACGTACTTTGTCAGATGAAAGGGTCTGGCTGAGGGTAATGTCCTGAAACCCGGTGGGGCAGGTGATCAGCAACTGCTGTTTACCATCCAGGAGGACCCTTGCAACTTGGGTCTGCTCTCCATCGGTATCTGCGTCCATTATCTCCATGGCGGGGACTTGCATCAGATGGAAGCGGTTGTTCTTCAGTTGGTAAAAATGGTTCCCAATTCCAAGGTACAGGGAGGATCCCTCAGGAAGGGTGTAGTCCTTGACCAAGTCAAGGATCAACGAGGCACTTACCGCGATGTAGAGCTGACCGGTCACCTCTGGGGATGAGGATCGGGTGAGCACTCTCCTGATGGGCAATACTTGTGCTTCTCCCCTGAGGAAGGGGTCCTGCCAGATATGGTTCCATCCACCATTTTGTGTAAAGGTAGGGGGAAGCACCATATCTACATTGGTGGTGTTTACCGGCATGCTGTCGCTCATCCAGAGACCGGTATGAATGAGTTTTGTATGGTTGATATCGGTGATGATGATCCTGCTGACGTATGCCTGGGCGAGGTTGTTCATTACCTCTTCCTTTACCCGTTCATAGGTTTCCAGGGCATTGGTATTTCCCTCCTGTTCCAGATATGCAGATACCAAGGTATTGGTGGTGCACCACTTGATAAGGGAGTCAATAGCAACCATATTCTCACGGGCTTTTGCTCCAATGAACTGCAGGTTGAACTCAGTTGAGGAAATCTGGCTTTCAAGGGCAAATGAACGGAAGAGCAGGAAACTGAAGGTTGCCACCAAGATAGCAATGACAAGGGCGAATGTGATGGTGATCATCGTAATCTTCCCCTTCAAGGTTTTCAGCCGCATACAACTCCTCCCACAGGAGAGTATGAGCTACGTTGGGACGAGGGCGCAACCTGAAACAGGAGAATCTTGGAAATGTTCGGAAAAAAGTACAGGTTCAAAGAAAATAGTACAACTTTTTTTGCAGGTACGGAAGAAAGTAAAGCTTTTGCACATTGAATTGCATGGTATTGTAAACCATTGGGCCATACCCTAAGGCTGAGAGGAAAAGATTCCTCTGTGTTATGAACCGTAAGGAGGTTTATCCATGAAAAAAGTACTGACGATTTTGCTTGTAC
>NZ_JAEKNT010000141.1 GCF_016406725.1 Sphaerochaeta sp. S2
ACTCTTAGCATACCTCAATCCAGAGCGATTCTCAATCTTTTTCCTGTCTGGTAATGTTTTTATGACTAGAGAAGAAATTAACATGTTTTTTGGTCTATAAGCGCCGACTCCACAGCCTTGAGTATTACCACACTGCTGTACATTGCTCCTGAAATCACATCAACTTGTAGATGTTGGGAGGAAAGCACATTCTGGAGAAGGTCCTTTGTTTTCTTTTCTTTGTATTTATCAGCAGGGTTTTCATAAAACAAAGCAGTAACTCCATGTCACAATTGCTTCTTTATAGAGAAGTTATTTCAATGAGCGATCATAGACCACTCCTACACCTGCGTAGGAAACAGTACCAGTTTCCCTACATGGTGCTTCCGGGAAAATTCCTGTTGTGCTGCTGCTATCTCTTCCAAGGGAAATACTCCTGCAAGCAGTGGGCGGATCTCCCCATGTGGACACATTCCTCCCAGATAAGGCAAATGTTGCATTGTATGAAAGAATCAATCGAGAGGTATATACAAAAATCAGTTCTGCTACTGAGGAAGTATTGCAGGCATCTCATCGTATCTTTCATGATTGACCACCTCCAACACTATATCCCCCTTCATTATTTTGATACCCAAAGGCCAGTTACTTTGCTATATTCAACATAAGGAGGGGGTACTAATGAGGATTACCAATTATCGCTCTTTCATGATCCATGCATTGTTCCTTTCACTTACCATGAGTTTCATAGACGTGAATACCGTCGCCCCAGCCATGCTAAGCGAAACTGGGGCTACTACATTTCACCTAGGGCTGCTGACTGCCATCATGGTGGGGTTTGGTAGTTTTATGCAGTTGTTGTTTGCTACATTCATCATGGGTTTCAAACATAAGAAACCGGCCCTCTTGGGTGGAATTTACCTCAGGGTTGCAGCGCTTGCAAGCCTTGGGATATTCTTGCGCAACCTTGGATCCCCTGCCACCTGGAAAATATGGCTTATCCTTTTCCTGATCACCGTATTCTCCTTCAGTGGGGCATGGGCAAATATTGCCTATACCGATATCCTCGGAAGTACGATTGAAAAACCCCAACGAAAGAAACTACTCACCCAGAAACAACTGATCACCAGTATTGGATTGATCATAAGTTCAGTCGTGGTAAAGCTTGTACTCTCCTACCTCTCCTACCCCGACAGCTACAGCCTGCTGTTCCTTATGGCAAGTCTGCTTCTTCTTCTGGCAACCAGTGGCTTCTGGATGCTGAAAGAGGGAGAACCTCCCCAGCAAAAAAAACAGACGCTAGGAGAAAGACTTGGTATGTTTGTCCATGCCATCAAGGAAGACCGTAATGTCCGTCTTTACCTGTTATTGGTTAACACCTCAGGCGTCATACTTTCTACCCTGCCATTTTTGGTGGTACTTGCAAATCAACGCTATGGATTGGACGGAGGAAGAACGGGAACCTTCCTGTTGTTCCAGCTTTCCGGTTCTCTGCTTGCAACCATCCTGACCAACCTGTTCAGCAAAGGACAGCGCTATCGCCCGCTTATCTATCTTTTCATCCTTCTCGGTATTTCCACCCCGATCATGGCTCTCTTGCTGATAGCAACCCCACTACTCTACCCACTTGCCTTCTTTATCGGAGGGGCAACCGCTGCTCTCTATCACATACTTACCGTGGGGATTCTTTTGGAAATTTCCAACAATGAGAATCGCCCTATCTATTTTGGGATAGGCGGTGCTGGTGCCTTGATGAATATCCTCTACCCAATGCTTGCTGGTCTCTTGCTCCCCTACCTAGGGTTTCCACTTATCTTCATACTTACCAGTTGCTATATGCTTTTTGGTATCTACGCCGCCAAACATTTGGATTGTGGCATATTTTCCTGAATCTACTCCGATAGTTATATTGACCAAAATATAATTTCCTTTTATATCATTGGTATCTAATAGGAGATATTATGAACAAGAAACTAATCCTGACACTTACCTTACTTTCCTTCTCTGCTCTTTCACTCTTTGCATTCTCCTTCACCCCGTTCGTAGAAACAGAGCAAGGCACCATTGGCCTGTTGTACCATACCTTCCAAAACGGAACAGCAGGAGACGAATTCGATTTCATCAAGCAAGGCGGACAGAACAACCTCTACCCCTTCAGCCGCTACACGGTAGGGACAAGAATTGAGGATAAACACCGTCTCTGGTTCACCTACCAACCATTGCAGCTTGATACCGCAGTAAATTTTAGAGAGGCTGTTACCATCGGAGGAAAAAATTTTGAAGGTCCCATGGAACTGACCTACAGCTTCCCCTTCTACCG
>NZ_JAEKNT010000142.1 GCF_016406725.1 Sphaerochaeta sp. S2
ATCTGGGAGGGATAGATATAGTCAGGGGCAACGACATTGTCTGCATAGATTCTGCTGTGATGAGAATCAAGCAGCATAAGTGCATTTTTCATCACACCATTTTGTGTCAGTACAAGCGGGTAGTTGCTATATCCACGTGCCCATTCCTCACCAGTGGAAAAGAGTGCATGGGGGTAGTCGTCCAATACACTGGCAAGTGCAGGTCGGTCATAGGCATGTTCACCATCATGATTGCCAAAAGTGTAGGCCCAAAGCCGGCCATGTTCCTCCATGAAGGCTGCAAACTCGATAAGCATCTCCTTTGCATTGAATGAGAACAAGAGGTCACCAGAAATGACGGTCAGGTCAGGATCTGTTTCTTCAAAGGCCCTTTCCATCAATGCATAGATCTTATCCCTGCCTGAAAAGGGGCCTCTTCTGAGATGGAAATCGGTTCCCCAGAGAATCTTGAACTCCCCGCTTTCTGGGTACTCCAAGGTAAAGGCTTTCCCCTCATGAACCGCATTCTGTAGGTCAAAGGGCTCTTGGGGAATGACAACACTTTCTGTGTGCCTGCTGACTTCTTCAAAGACTTTTGTATTGGATAAGCGATCGATGATTATATACGACGCAATCCCTACAATGAGTAGTAGCGCTACAAAGAGCAGTATCAATATTCTAAGGATTAAGCGTGATGATCGTTTCATGGGTAGCTGTAATCTACCACGAAACCGGTAATAAAAAAAGCCGGCACATCAGTACCGGCTTGATAGATACAAGGAGTAAAAGGTTATTCGCTCTGTCCCAGTACTACGTTGAGGAAGGTGGTCAGGAAGTTGTCCTCAAATGCATCAGAGGAGTAGAGTGCTTGACTGAAGTCCTGCTGGTTCTGGGTACCACTGTAGTAGTCATAGAACATGGTGATATAACTGCCCATGGTATCGTCCTGGACATCTTCACCAGTTTCAACAAGGAGGTAGGAAGTACCAGACTTGATTGGATCAAGCAGTGTGTTCTCTTCTGCAGTGTAGAGTTGCTTTGCAACATCTTCATTGCTGGCAGCATTGGCGAGCAACCCTGCATTATCGGTATAGGAGAAGTTGCTCATGTACTGGCTCTCTCCCAAGTTGTAGGGAGTTGCACTCACATCAACCAAAGAGAGGTCCTGCTCAAGTGCTACTTCTTCAAGTCCTTTGCTTGCAGCCTCTGCCTGCAAATCTGCTGCAAGGTCTGCTAGATAGGTGTCGATGATGTCGCTATCACTGGTTGCCAGGTACGCCTTGACGGAAGCAAGGAGTTCTTCGCTTGCGTAGTCAGCTTCCTCCGGCGTGCTGTTCAGCTTGTAGATTGCCCATGCACCATTTGCCTCAAAGGGGCCAAGTACATCACCGTTTTTTGCGGAGAGCAAAGAGACTGCTTCATCAGCATTCTTGAAGTTGGAAACCAGGCCGTAGTAGTACAGACGACCAACCTTTCCCTCTTCTGCTGCATAGGAGTCAAGACTGTTCTGGGTTGCAGCCTCTTCAAAAGAGGTCTCGCCACCAACGATGGAGTCATACACTGCCTGGGCATTTTCCTGGCTGTCCATGCTGATGATGCTCATATCCATGCTGTAAAAGAGCTGCTTGTTCTGTAGTGCATACTGTGAAGCGAGTTCATCAGGGTAGAGTGCAGGGTTGAGGCTGAGATAGCGGAACGTTCTTCCATTACCTGCCATTTCAGCGATGTAATCAACCTCAGATGAGGCGGAGAGTACCGTACCCACATCGTCAATTACAATCTGGTAGGGGAGGCCGCGCCGGATTGATTTCTCGACAGAAGCCTTTCGTTCAGCCGAAGCATCCTGATAGGTCTTTACATCGAATTTTCCATCCTTGTCATAGGCGCCACTTTCAATAATTGCACGCTTTACCACATCATCAGCTGCAATGATACCGGCTTTGGATGCAAGCTGGTTAACCGCAGTGAACAAGACCGTGCTGTCGTAGGCGCTCTTCCAGATCTGGTAAAGGGCTTGGGTTTGGTTTGCATCAGATCCGCTGTACTGGTTGGCATAGTTCTGGACCTGGTCATAGAAGTAGTTGCCATAAGCATACTTGATCTCTTCCTTGCCGTATTTGCCAAACACAATTCCATTGCTGGTGCCTTGGCCGACAAAGGCCTGAATAGCAGGGGCCAACACAAAGGAGATGGCGATCAGGATCAGGACGATCATTCCAAACACCCATCCGATGGTTATTTTACGCTTCGGCTTGAGTGCGGCTTCATTCTTACCTTTTTTCTCTACTGCGCTCTTCTTTTCTTTCCCGAAGGCGAGTACTTTCCCGTTCTCTTCGGGTTTCTTTCCATTTGTGTTGTCGTTTGAAGACATGATAAACCTCTTTCTCCCGTGCATTTTCCGCATTTTGCGGACAGTCTTATGAAAAATACCATTTCACCTAGTCACTGTCAATGAATAGGTTGAGAATAGCCAATATAGGCCATTTTGCTTCGCTTGACAATCTTCAGAGCTATTAGGTATATTGAACCTCGGCTGTATCGATTACGGGTAGTAGCGCAGGGGCTAGCGCACCTGGTTCGGGACCAGGGGGTCGGAGGTTCAAATCCTCTCTGCCCGATCGTAAAGAAAGAGACTCCTTGTTTCAGGAAATGGAATGGGGAGTCTTTTGTTTTCCTGGAGGAAATGCCCATGTATACGGTAGTAGCTCTTGATTTGGATGGTACACTCACCAACGAGAAGAAGGAAATCACCCCACGTACCAGAGACGCGATCAAAAGGGCCAGGGAACAGGGTTGTCATATCGTTCTTGCCAGTGGTAGACCCCTCTTGGGCATTGAACATGTCGCTTCCTCCCTTGACCTCATGGGCAGTGAAGGCACCATTCTTGCCTATAATGGCGGACAGCTCTTTGATACACGAACAAGTCAGGTACTCTGGGAACGTACGGTGGACCTTGAGACCATTCATACATGTTTCTCATACGCCCGTGAACATCACCTTGCTGCTCTCTCCTACGATGAGGAAGGTGTTATTACCGAAATGGCTGATGATGTGCATGTTGCCAAGGAAGCCTATAACAACGCCATCCCCATCAAGAAAGTTTCCAATCTCATCGAGGAAGTGCAACACCCGATGCCGAAAGTCATGATCGTAGGAGAACCGCTTCTCTTGCAGAAGGCAAGGGAAGATCTGTTGCCATTGGTTGGGGATGTTGCTGATTTGGGTTTCAGTGAACCATGCTTTATGGAAATTACCGCGAAAGGAGTACAAAAAGCGAGCAGCCTTCAGGTATTGCTTTCCCTGCTTGGAAAGGATGAAAGCTCCTTAATGGTAATCGGTGATGGTCTCAATGATCTCCCAATGTTTGGCATTGCCGCACTTGCAGTGGCTATGGACAATGCATCGGATGAAGTGAAATCTCATGCCCATGTCATTACTGATTCCAATGAACATGATGGTGTTGCCTTGGCTTTTGAACGATATATATTGACAAAATAGCAATAAAACTCAATATTCCATTTCTACTTTCTGTCAACCGGCAGGGAAAATGTCATTTGAGAAATTTTTAGGGAACTGGCAGGATTTCTGGGAAAATACCAGAGGTCCGAGTGTTGGGTAACAGCAAATATCAAGTATTTTGGGCAGGATTTGTAAGACCTGACCGTTTTCATGCCTTGGGGTCTGGTCCCTGGACATGGGAAACCGGCATCACCATGGCGGGATGCTGGGAATCATGGGTTCATTGTCCTGGGGAGAAGCCTAGGCGTATTGGGTTTCGTAAGGACTCTTGTAGCAGGGTTCCAGGCTCTTCATCAGTGCGTCGCTGCGCTTGAACTGCATCTGTCTCTTGAAGCTCCAGGGGTGGCTGTCAGGCATCTTGGGCCGGGGAGCCCTGGCCTTCCTCGGCTTTTCCTGCTCAGGGTCCACCTGGGGGGAGAATGCGTACCGGTCTGGTATTCGTTGCAATGCATAGCATTGTTCCTTC
>NZ_JAEKNT010000143.1 GCF_016406725.1 Sphaerochaeta sp. S2
CTAATATTGAAGGTGTGAATACAAAAGTTTGGACTTGGAGCAATATTGCAAATTTCATTGATAGCCTTTAAACGTTATATTGTAAGCGTATTGTACTATCGGTACCAGGAAGAATTGTCACATTTTCCACAAAAACCTTCATTTTAGGCTCCTGATCAGAAAATGTTTACTAAACCGTACGCAGAGCAGAAAGTGTCTACAAAAGCGTGCGTGGATCAATAGGTACTCTTTGATTATGAGATAATCGAGTGTTCCATTGAGTCTCTTGGCTGACAAAAGTATTGTTGAGAAACGGATATGTAATACATGCTTTTTTTTTACCGAAAGGGAATTATTCAGAAGATGGAATTTACATTTTTTGAAAGGAGTTAATATGAGAATTGATGTTTTACCAGATGTGATTAGGACTTGGCCAAGAAATTTGAGCACTAGCCAATACGGAGGGCTATCTACTTCACAATACGGAGGGATGTCTACCTCCCAATATGGAGGGGCTTCCACTTCACAATACGGTGGACTGTCAACATCACAATATGGAGGTATGTCGACTTCTCAGTATGGAGGTTTATCTACATCTCAATACGGAGGACTGTCCACTTCACAATACGGTGGACTCTCAACTTCGCAATATGGAGGGTTGTCAACTTCGCAATATGGAGGATTATCATCTTCACAGGGTGGAGGTATGTCTACTTCTTCAAATGATGTTTACAGAAGTAATATCCCTCCTTGGCCTTTTTTCGTACGAGAGCTAGAACTAAGAGGATATGATTGGGCTTCTGAATTGATTAGGCAATATTTACCTAGTTTCTTGTGGCCAGAAAATTATTTCCACACAATAGTAGGCCTGAATTGATTCAGTAATAATATCGCCAACAGGAAGAACTGTCACAAAATCCACAGCATCTCTTCGGAGATGTTTTTCTTTACCCCTCATATATCAATATTAATAATATTAACAAAATACATCATGTTCCATATAATTGTTTCTTATAAACAACGGTGCATACAGTA
>NZ_JAEKNT010000144.1 GCF_016406725.1 Sphaerochaeta sp. S2
AGGTAGGAGAGATCGCCCTCCACCATGGTACCTGCACCAACCTGTACATTCTGAGGGTTCAATGCAAAGGAGACCTGGCTTAGGGTTACCCCATATGCTTCCAACCTGTTCTGGTCGATGGCAACCTGCACAATGGCATCCTGACCACCATTGATCGAGGTATTGGAAACCCCACCAACCCGGTCGATCTGGTTCTGGATGACATCCTCCATCAAGGCCCTGAGCTCATTGGCATCCTTGCCACTGGAACTGCGAAGGGCGATATTCATCACCGGCATCATGTTGGTATTCAGCTTGAAGATGGTCGGCTGACTTGCATCGTCGGGGAAGAAATCTGCGACCAGATTAAGATTGTCATTGATCGATTGGCTAGCCTTGTCCAAGTCAGTTCCATAGGCAAATTCAAGCATGACCATACTTATCCCCTCAGATGAGGTTGAACTGATAGTCTTTATTCCCCCGACATTGGAAACAGCACTTTCAATGGGCTTGGTGACCCTGCTCTCCATGGTCTCGGGGCTTGCACCACTGTAGGAGGAGTAGACAATAACCATGGGAAGGTCCATCTCCGGAAACAGTTCCACTGCAAGATTGGGAAAGACAACCAACGCAAGCACTGTCAACAAAATATAGATGACAATGATGGTCGTCGGCCGTCGTACAACGGTATTGGTTACACTCATGAATACACTCCCCTATTGAACAATGCGCACAGCAGCGCCATCGGTGAGGAGGCTCTGTCCCTGAATGACCAGATGATCACCTATCTCCAATCCTGAGACAATCTGTACCATATCCGATACCTGCATGCCGATCTCCACGTCCCTCCTATGTGCCACATTGCTCGAATCAACCACATACACATAGCTCTGGGCACCTGTATATAAAAGGGAAGAACGGGGAACAACCAATACATCCTCAAGATATTCAGTGAGGAGTTCCACCGTAGGGAACATGCCACTCTTGACCTGCCCATCGTTGTCATCCACGGTTATCCCAATCTCCAAGGTTCGACTCGCAGGATTAAGAACCGGACTGAGTCGGGTAACCGTACCAGTGAACATCTTTCCAGGAAAAGCCTTGAACGAAAGTCTGGCTTTGGTACCAATTCCCACTGAACCGACATGTCGCTCTGCAATGGACATGACCACTTCCAACTCCTCAAGCATACCCAAGCGGGCAATGGGTGCCTGGCCGGTAACCACTGCTCCTTGTACGAAAGGAAGTGCAAGTACCACTCCAGAGGCAGGAGCCTTGATAATGCTCTCCTTATACACCATCCCAGCACGGGATGGGTCAACAGTCCCCATTACCTGGTCTTTTTCAACCTCTTCACCGACTTTTACCAAAAGGGATGTAAGGGTACCGGCAACCTCAGGGTAGACATCAATCGAACTGGGATCGATCACATTACCATTTCCCTGTATTACGTTTTGCAGGTTCCGTGGTTCGAGCGCTTGTACGGCAACAGAGACGGTTGCGTCCTCCACTACCTCGATTTCACTTGCTTTCTGCTTCTCGATAAGTCCAGCAAATGGATTGATGACAATGACAGCAGTGGCTGCAAGGATCAAAATGACGAGTACACTTACTCCGACAATGCGTTTCTTTGATGTATTAGGATTCATGGGATGGATTAAACTCCTTCATTGGAATATTCAGGTCGTAGAGTAGGTCGATAAGGGCACTGATGTATTGGTACTGGACACCAAGCACTCCTTGTTTTGCGCGCATAAGGTTGTTCCTCGATTCTTCAAGACTCACGAAGCCCAAGTATCCACTGTAGTACTGGATAACCTGTGCTTCATAGAGTCTCTCACTCACTGCCAGACTTTGCTCGGCAAGGTCTGCTTGGAGAGAGAGCATATTCAGATTCTGAACCTGGGAGATGACACTCAATTCCATCTGCTGAAGCGCCTGCTGACGCTGCAAAGCAAGTTTATCAAGCGAGTCATCCAGAGACGCAAGTCCTACCTGGGTACGTGAGTTGGGGATAAACCCATCAAGAGGAAGGGAGACACTCACCGAGTAAGAAAAGCTGTCGCTGAATGTATTACTGTAATTATCATTCCACCCAGAAATCCCATAATTCCCTTGCAGGCTAAGGGATGGGGTGAATGCCTGTTTCCTGTTCAGCTCTTTCTGCTTTTCAATGCTCGCAAGGTTCAAGTCAAGAAGTGCAATGGAATAACTCTTTGCAAGATACTCCTGCAACGCTGCAACCTCAAGATGCTCCATGAGAGCAGGAATCTCTCCTTCCACTTCCAGAGGTTCAGAGAGATCCATGCCGATCATGGCCTTCAGGGAGAGCAGATTTGCCTCATACTGGTTCTTTGACTGCTGCAAGGGGGGTCTCATCTGTTCATAGGAGAGCTCGGAGGTAAGTACTTCAACCTCACTGGCAAACCCTTGTTCGAACTTCTCCTTCACTTCTTCCCACTGCTGACGGGCAAGTTCCAGATTGGCCTCCTGTACCTCAATGTTCTGCTTCTCCATCAGGAGGTAGTAGAACAGCTTGGTCACATTCCTTTGTATTTCAGCCTTCGCCTGTTCATAGGTAACCTTCTGTATCTGATACCCCAGATGATAGCTCTCCAGCTGTTCCTTCACTGCCATATTCAAGGTGAACTGCATGTTAAGTCCGAGGGAAAGACCGGTATCACGATAGGAAGCAGGGCCTGCTAAACTCATAGATGGTTCAAATACCGGACCAGCTCCAGAATGGGAAAGAGAGAGATTGAGATTGGGGAGAAAGAGATTCCAAGAGGTATCAATATCGCGCTTTGCCGCGTTAACATCGATGGCATTACCCTGAAGGGAGAGATTGTGCATACGTGCACGCTCTAATGCATCATCCAGTGTGAGAGAGCTTGCTCCTAGACTAAAAATACCTACTATTAGCAGGATATGGAGTAGTAAAAACTTTCTATTCATAGCATTTCCTTAGGTTATAGCAAAGAAACAGTACTCAATCTAATACATTTCGGCAATCAATCGACAAGAGTTTTTCAGTAAACACAACAACCTACTACTGTCATCCAGTTTTTTTCTTCCGGCCTCCATTGTTTCTTTTCTCTGATTAGCAAGGGACATAACCTTGCGTTCTGAAATATATGAATGTAGGATGAAGTATGAGTGAATGCACAGTCGACAATGAATTTCTCTGCAAGCACAGCATGTTTGGAGGGCTCAACGATGCTTCTCTCTCCTTGATCAAACCCTATCTGGAAGAGCATACCTTTGAGGAGAATGTTACCATTCTCAAGCAAGGGGAACCCAACAACCGCGTACACTTCATTGTCGAGGGAGAGGTTGCCATCGTCAGGCAATCGGAGACCAACAAGAAGCAGAGCAGAATCATCACAACATTGCATAATGGAGACAGTTTTGGAGAAATGGAACTCATCGATATCCAGAACTGTGCGGCCTCAGTCGTGACCCTTGTCCCGAGTCGGGTCATCACGCTCTCGAACAAGGATCTCTACAAGATATCACTCGTTGACCTGAAAACCTACACCATGCTCGTTCTCAACCTTGCGAGGGATATCTCAAGAAGGCTTCGTGGTGCAGATGAAATGCTTGCCATGGTCAAGAACCGTGCGACCATGCCTACGTCTGCTTCTCAAGGCGATGCATCCTCATAAGAAACAGGACCATCAGCAGGGGAAACAGGGTACCGATAAGCATTCCGCTTCTCAGTGCAGCATCAGCCTCGGAGAGTCCTCGTAGCCAAGGAGCCTTGGTAACCAGATTGGGGAATACATCAGCAGTCACACCAATAAGCCAGGGGCCAAAGGCTGCGCCTGCATCTCCGCCGGCAGCCAGAAAGGCAAAAAGAGAGGATCCAGCGAGGGGGAAACGGTTTGCACCGTTAACCACTGAGCCTGGCCAAAGAAGCCCTGCGCCCAATCCTGCAAAGATACAGGCAACCAAGCTGATAATCGGCAGTGGACTCAAAGCAGCCACAAGATAACACACTACACAGAGTAGAGATCCCATCAGCATTGCCTTGTACAACGGGAAGCGGGTACCCCAAGCACCATAGATAGCGCGTATGGTTCCCAAGAGCAAGGCAAACAAACAAAGTCCTACCAGGTCCCCCACTTCCTTTGGTAGCCCCAGTGCAGTTTCTGCAAAGGTACTGGTCCATTGACTCATGGAGACCTCAGTGGCACCACCGACGGCAATACCGAGTACTACAAAGAGGAAGTATCTGGATGCAAGCAGCTCCCGAATCTTTGTCCGGTGGTCTTCATGCACAGCAGGGGCAAGGGGGACAGTCAAGAAGTTGATGAAATTCAACAGGGGAAAGACTGACCAGATCAGGACAACAAACATCCAGTTACCACGACCGAAAAGCTGGATCATCAGTGTGGTACCGATGACTACAACAATGAATCCCCATGCATAGAAGGAGTGCAAGAGGCTCATGGCACTCTCTTTTGCATCCCCAGGGATTGCCTGTACGATTGCACTCAACAATAGTTCGAAGAGTCCACCTCCTATGGAGTAGATGATGGTTGCAAGCATCAAGCCAAGATAGGTGTTGTGAGGGAACAAGCGAGGAGCAAGGGCAAGGAAAAGAAAACCTACAAATGCCAGAAAGTGCCCCAGGGTAATGAACGGTCTGACCCCATAACGGTCAACCGGTCTGCTGAAAACAAGGTCGGCGACAATCTGGGTGAAGAAATTGAGCAAGGTAAGACGACCCACCTGTTCAAAGGAGAGACCAAGCTCGCTCATGAAGGTTACATAGAGGAGAGGAGCCAGATTGCAGGTCAAGGCCCCAATGAAATTCCCTAGGTAACAGGCTCGAATAGTGCGTTTGTACATGTGGCTGAGTATACTACCAGTACAGATAAAATGGAATGATTAAATTGACCAAAGAGAGAACCTCTTTAGGTACTCCCTTTGTCAATTTCATTATACAAAAACCTTAGAATAGGTCTTTTACAGCGTTTGCAGCAATCTCTCCGGCATTCCGGATGCCAGATTTTGCATCTTCTTTCTCAGCGTCTGCCAACGTGCGAGCAGTATAGCTTAGTGCATTCATGATTGCGCTATTGATCTTGGAGCGTTGGATTGCTGTATCCAGATCTGGTCCTATCATAAAATAGGTATCGCTCGGCTCATGGTGTACCACCTCAATAGCATAGAAGAGCTCTCGCCCACTTTCATTCCTTGCAAAATCCTGGAAGTCGTAATACTGATCCTTGAAGTAGGCAATCCACTGCGTCTGGTCGGTCGGATCAACAACTTGAGCGGGAATGGGAATACGTTCGTAATCCATCCTTAAGGCACTGATGGTGGTATTTGTGGTAATATCATCGGCCCTACTGGTTACAAAGCGTAAATTCTTTTTTCCTGTTCCTCCGAGGTTGAGTTCCCGCACCCCTTCAGCATTCACATAACTGAAATCGTACTCATATGGACCATCAATAGTGGTGATTCTGTCCTCGGCAACGACCTTCACACCCTGCTTGATGGAAAAAAGCCTGTAGGAAATGTAGGTCTTGTTCTGATAGCCAATCGTACGCTTGATACCTGAGAAGAGGGCTGCATCTGAGGGAAGCCTTACTGGAGTCTCCTTGCTGATCTCTTCAAAACTGGTACTCGCATATACATCCAGTACATAATCCCAGCCTCTACCCATACCGGTCATGAGGGCAATATCGAGGGGGCCAACCATCGAGTCGGGGCCAGGAGTGAAATCTTCTTCCTGTATGACCTCAATAAACCTATCCGATCCAAGCACCCTTGTTACATCTGCAAGTACCTTACTGGAGAAACTCGTATCCGAATTTCCATACGCTGCAACAGCCACAGTAACGGTAGCATCCTTGATGAGCTGGGTGATGGTTGCATCTATATTCTCCAGGTTCGGATTTCTGCTCCTTGCCGTCTCATAGGCGGCGACTGCCTTCTTCAAACTCTCCCTATCACCCTTCTCTTCAAGACTCTGTGCATAACTGAACCAGAGATCTCCAGATTTCAGGCGTGCTTCGTCAAGCTTGCTGGTGAAGTCTTCAACCATCAAACCACTTCCTCCACTTGCTTTAGCCACTTCATGCAATGCTTGCAGTTGTGTATAGGCATGGTAGACAATGTCAGCAGCCTGTCGATCCTGTTTTGCTGCATTATTAGCAATCTCAGTCTTGTAATAAGAAGTACCCTCGCTGAATACAACAGGGAAGAGCTGGGCAGCTTCCACAAACTCAGGATTCACAGCCAGTGCCTGATTAAGATACCTGAGAGAGGAGACATACTCCTTCTTCTCATAGGCAGAAACACCATTGCGATAATCACTCCCTCCTTTTGTGAACAACGTACCACAGCTGGTGAAGACCAAGCTTACCAGAATCAAGAACACAACAAGCAATGCCCTTTTTCTCATACTGACTCCCCTTTATTTTCATTACTGACAGCGATATACTTGTTATCTTTCTAGCGTACTTTCAGTGACAATACAACCTTGGTACACGACATTTTCCAAAATTTACCGAGTTTTTTTGAAGAAATTTCCATCGAGAAATACGATGTTGGTGATTACCATCATTTGCTGCCAAATGTTTTACTGTGGAAGACCAAGACTTTGGAGATAGCGTCTAACAATCATATATTCATCTGAGCTCACCGTAAGTTCCTCAAACTCCAAGCAAATCCTCTCGAGAATTTCAGAAAGGGTGTAAGGTGTATCTTCGCTGGCATACCCCTTCTCATGCAACCAGGCAGTGAAGGCAGAGAGCGTAGGTTCACGGAATCCTTTCAGGGTCTTTTCTGCTATCGCAGCAATAACGTCATTCCCACTCCTGGGTCTTTCCTTCAGGAATGCAAGCAATGCATCAAAGTAATTCGCCTCACGATTCAAACTCAATCCATCATCGTCAAGGTCTTGGGGAGTAAGGAGTTTTGCTCTCCCTCTCCTAGCCAATTTCTGGGCAACAGAGAGGAGGGAAAAACGCATAGCGTACACTGCTGATACTCCCTTTGCCTGTCCTGCATTGGAAAAACCGCGATAGAGCAATCGTTCCAATTCCTTGCTGGTGGTACAGAGATACCAGCTGGACAAGCTTCCCAGTGAGTCCCATAGTCCAGGGCCAGATACCTTGCATGATGCTGCGTAGGCGAGGTAATCCTCTTCAAATGGGGGAAGAGATTCTCTCTTAAGTGGTACTCCCTCAAACGGGTGTTTCAAAACCCGATAGTCCCGTTGCTCATCCTCAAGGTCTATAAGCAGGTATTCCCCGTCTGCTACCTGGTCAAGTTTCCTCACCTCATCCTGCTGGGCAGTGCAGTAGAACACCTGCCGCTCTTTTGCGATTTCAGCAATCGCCTCGGCAATGGCAAGGGAACGTTCATCGTCGCTGTTGGCCATCAACTCATCAAAGAAGAGGGGGAACTGATATGCTCCACCTCCCTCCAGCATCTCGAGAAAGGCCATCCTTAGGGAGAATAAGAGCTGGATGCGTGTACCGCTGGAGAGTTGGTCCAATGTATAGGGTCTCATGGTCACTGTGTCCTGTGCCAGGAAGCCTGCATCACCTACCGTGAACAGATAACGATTCTGGGTGATCCGCTGCAACCAAGCACTGGCTTTCTTCAGAACCTGTGGTTGATAGGTTCGTTCGCTCTGTTCCTTGACCTGCTCATAGAGCTGATACACCATCCGCTGAACTACCTCTTCCTGCCGGAAAGCCTCCAATGCCTCCTCAGCCTTCAGGCATTCCAGCTCAGTATTTTCCAAATTTGAGTCATTACAGAGTTCCCTGTAGGTACGCTCCCATTCCCAGAGTGTCTTCTCCTGATCCTTGCGCCTTTCCAATTGTGTATTTGTCTCTTCCAGCAGAACAGTGAAATCAGAGGCATTGCCATGCTCCGCTTCCTCACGGATCTGCTCTGAGTACCCCTCAAGCTTGGTTTTTGCCAGTTGCAATCTTGAGACAATCTCCTGATACTCCGCAACCTGTGGATCGAGCCGCTCCAATGTATGGATATCTCCAACAT
>NZ_JAEKNT010000145.1 GCF_016406725.1 Sphaerochaeta sp. S2
CGTGGGCGCGAGGATGTGTATGAGAGACAGGGTGGTGACCGTCCCTCCTTCCTCGATAGAGACGACCGACGCCGAGGTGGTGACCGTCCCTCCTTCCGCGATAGAGACGACCGACGCGGTGGCGACCGTCCCTCCTTCCGCGATAGGGATGACAGACGCCCAGGTGGTGGCCGTCCCTCCTTCCGCGATAGAGATGACCGACGCCCAGGTGGTGACCGTCCTTCGTTCCGTGACAGGGATGACAGACGCCCAGGTGGTGACCGTCCCTCTTTCCGCGATAGGGATGACAGACGACCAGGTGGTGACCGTCCCTCTTTCCGTGATAGGGATGACAGACGCCCAGGTGGTGACCGTCCCTCTTTCCGCGATAGAGATGACAGACGCCCAGGTGGTGACCGTCCCTCCTTCCGTGACAGGGACGACAGACGCCCAGGTGGCCGTCCATCGTTCTCCAGTGACAGAAGAGGAAGAGATGGTGGAAGCGATGAACGTAGACAACGGAAATCCGGTCCAAAACCGTATGGTTTTGATTCCTTCCGCCAGACCAAGACAAGAGGCGAGCACGAAGACGATCCGTTCATGTCTGAATGATTCGCTAAACAGTTATCATATATGTATAGAGCCCCCTTTTTGGGGGTTCTATGCTGATTGCTATAAAGATTATTTCCTTTATAACGTATCATGTTGACAGGGTACATTTCATCGAGTAAGATAACTATTGAGATTCAATATCATTTAGGAAAAACCCATGAAAGACAAGCGACAAACAATACAAAAGGGATTGGTGTGGGAAGCGGTTACCAACGCTACCAACCATCCAAATGCTGAACAAATCTACGAGCGTATTGTTGAGAAACATCCTTCGATTAGTAGAGCCACAGTGTATCGAAATCTGAACTCACTTGTTGAGGAAGGAAAGGTGAAACGCGTCAGGGTTCTCGGCGGTCCTGACCATTTTGATCGTACCTTGGGAAACCATTACCACATACAATGCATTCATTGTAAGCGAGTGGATGATATAGAGCTTTTCGAGGATATCAATCTGTCTGAACGAAATGTTGACACCAACGGATATACGCTTGAATCATATGAAATAGTTTTCAACGGGATCTGTCCCGAATGTAAAAAAAATATGCGTGCTGCTCAATAGCAGTTACTGAAAGGAGCAAGGAATGGAATTGAAAGGATCAAAAACAGAGAAAAACTTGCAAGAGGCTTTTGCTGGCGAGTCCATGGCTCGAAACAAGTATACCTATTATGCCTCCAAGGCTAAGAAAGAAGGGTATGTGCAGATTGCTAATCTCTTCGAAGAGACTGCTTTCAATGAGAAAGAACATGCAAAAATCTGGTTCAAGCTTTTGCAGGAATCTGGTGAGATCCCTACCACCACAACCAACCTGAAAGATGCAGCTGCCGGAGAACACTATGAGTGGACCGACATGTATGCAAACTTTGCAAAGGAAGCTCGTGAAGAAGGCTTCAACAAGATTGCTACCTTGTTTGAAATGGTTGCTGCCATCGAGAAGCACCATGAACAGCGCTATCTTGACCTCTTGAAGAATGTTGAAGGTGGCTTGGTATTCAGTCGTGACGGAGACCAGATGTGGAAGTGTTCCAACTGTGGTCATATTGTCATCGGCAAAAAGGCTCCTGGCATCTGCCCGGTTTGTAACCATCCCCAGGCTTATTTCGAGATTGTTGCAAAGAACTATTAATGATTCATGTAATCAAAGAAAGAGCAGGCTGTTGAGGCCTGCTTTTTCGTATTTTGGTGTCAATTGTTGTCCAGATGCATGAACTTGAGGGGATTGCTGTGAACCATCTGATGAATCTCGTCATCAGTGAAAGGTGATTCTTCAAAGATTCGATAGTAAGAAGTGTATGATTCGACTTTTACGAGATTGACTGAAAAATCAGTACCAAACAAACTTCTAGAGAGTATGGTCTGCCGTTGCTCTTCCTCAAGCGATTTCAAATAATTAGAGAGTAATAGGTAGAAATCAGGGTTGCTCCCGCTGAATGAGACATCTGCATACACATTTGGATAGAGCTGCATAAGGTCAACAAGATCATAGAACCAAGGAGAATCAGGTACCCTGCTTGTCAATCCAGATATAAGAGACAAGGGATTCTTCTGCAGTTGGTTGTACTGCCAACCATAGTGTGCAAAGTCAATCCTGAGCATAGGGTAGCGAGCAAGCACCGGTTTATAGGAAGATGGTGCAGTATATTTCCAGGCTTCCTTCGCTGGTACTCCTCTGAACCCCTGATCGTCACAGTGGGTCATGATCGGAATGTCATGCTTGGAGCAGAACTCATAGATCATGATGACTTTATCACGTTGTTCTGGGTCGGTAGGCCATGGGTCATAGCCCAATGGAGGGTAGAACTTGACCCCATAGAATTGCTTCTTGTCATTTTCCTTATGAATATAGGTGTCCAGCAGTTTCTCTATGAAGTCCATGGTATGGACCTGGGGGTTGATACCCAGAAAAGGGAAGAACTCGAACAATCCATCGGGATGGGTTGTCCTGTAATACTCAAACCCTTCCAACGTATCCTTCACATAATCCAGGATTTTTTCTTCGTTGGGAGCAGGGTAGTAGAGTGAGTCGTTTCTGATCTTGTTGCTGGAGAAATCCATCAAGAGCGGGCACATCGCCATCTTGTCATATGTGCGAGAACGCATGTGCATCTTTCCATCACGAATATAGGGCGCTTCAGGTCGAAGCGCTTCCTCGTCATGACTGGGAAATTTTCCCATGAGGTCATCCTCCATCATGACCAAGGTCTCCCCGATGGTCTGTTCAAAAGTGGTCAATGTATTGGTGATACGGTTAAGCAGTGCGGCGCTTTTGCGATTCTTGTTGGTTAGGATATAGCTTGGGGAGAGGGTTCCACTGGTCACCAAGTCCCCAATACCTCCTTCAAGCGAAGAAAAGAAAGACAGCAAGTTTGGATGTACAATATTCATCACATGAAAATGCTGGTCGAAGAAGTAATTCATACATCCCTCCTGGGAAGGTGATGAGGGGTCACAGGACCCCTCATATAGATCACATACCCATCTTCTTTTTCAACTTAGCCCAAGAGTCCTTGAGCGTTACCGTTCTATTGAAAACGAGATGGTCTTGACTGCTGGCCTTGCTGTCAAGGCAGAAGTAGCCGTTACGGATAAACTGCAAGTAATCCCCTTCCTTTGCTTGCTTGATCTGAGGCTCTGCCTTTGCATTGCTGACAATCTGCAAGGAATCGGGATTCAGGTCATCAAGATAGTTGCCTGTCTCTTTTCCTGGATACTCAGTGAGGAACAGCTTGTCATAGAGGCGCGCCTCTATGGTAACCCCTTCAGAAGCACTGACCCAGTGACTTGTTCCCTTGACCTTTCTTCCATCAGGGGTGGATCCTCCTCTGGATTCTGGGTCATAGGTGCAATGCACTTCCACAATGTTGCCATCATCATCCTTTACCACCGAGTGAGCGGTCACATAGTAAGCGTACTTAAGTCTCACCTCATTACCGGGATAGAGTCTGTGATACTTCTTTGGTGGGTCCTCCATGAAATCTTCCCGTTCGATGTACAGCTCACGTGAGAATGGAATCTGATGGGTCTTGCTGTTCGGGTCTTCAGGGTTGTCGATAGCCTCAAAGTACTCAACCTTGTCTTCGGGGTAGTTGTCGATGACCAGTTTCAAAGGATCCAGGACGACCATTAATCGGTCGGCACGCTTGTTCAGGTCTTCACGAACACAGAACTCCAGCAAGGAGTAGTCAACGACGCCTTCAACCTTTGCAACGCCTACACGGCTGATAAAATCCTTCATTGATTCAGGGGAGTACCCTCGTCTCCTGATACCACTGATGGTAGGCATTCGTGGATCATCCCATCCATCCACGATTCCAAGCTTGACCAAGTTAAGGAGCCTTCTCTTGCTCATCACGAAATAATTGATGTTCAAGCGGGCAAATTCATACTGGTGAGGTGTATGCTCAATACCATCGATACTTGTTGCCCAATCATAGGCAGGACGATGGTCCTCAAACTCCAGGGTACAGATTGAGTGGGTGATGCCTTCAATCGCATCACTGATGGGATGAGTGAAATCATACATGGGGTAGATGCACCACTTGTCCCCGGTTCTTGGATGTGAGGCAAACTTGATACGATAAAGAGCCGGGTCCCGCATGTTCAAATTAGGACTGGACATATCGATCTTGGCACGAAGGATATACTTGCCTTCCGGGTGCTTGCCTTCACGCATCTCAAGGAATAGCCTTAGGTTCTCCTCTATGCTTCTCTCCCGGTCTGGACTGTTTTTCCCAGGTTCCTTCAAAGTTCCCCGGTACTCTTTCATTTGCTCAGCAGTGAGGCTGTCCACATAGGCTTTTCCTTGTTTGATCAACTCAATTGCTATCTCATACAGCTGCTGATAATAGTCAGAGGCATGGTACTCATACTCGCCCCATTCATAGCCCAGCCATTTGATGTCGCGCTTGATGGAGTTGATATACTCCATATCTTCCTTCTCAGGATTGGTGTCGTCAAAACGGAGGTGGCAGCGACCTTGGTATTTTTCAGCAAGTCCGAAATTGATGCAGATGGACTTGATATGTCCGATATGCAGGTATCCATTGGGTTCAGGGGGGAATCTGGTTACAATGGTATTATTGGGAACCCGGCCAGATGCCAGGTCATCCTCGATAATGCGTTCCAAAAAATTCAGAGGAGTCTTCTCTTTTGTCTCCACTTCGTTATGCTCGTCCATTATTGTCCTTCCTTATACCCTTTCAAAGGGGCTTCTCTGAAGATAGCACATAGTAGCACAACCACTAGTGTTGTGCGAGAGGCTGTCAGGTCTCTTTCCTATAATCCAATGCACTCATGGATGCCTTGGCTTCTTCATTTCCCTCATTGGCAAAATAGGGACCGAAGCTTATCGACCTCTCAACTCCAGGAAGAGTGAAGGTTCCTACCCAGTTTACTGGGCTTTCACCTTGTCTGCTATATCCGATTGAGAGTTGGGAACCTCTGCGATTCATTCTCCAGGTCACAGGAGTATTGTCTGCAATGTGCGGAATTCTACAGTAGTTTCGGTAGCCACCGATCACCACATGGACTTCCAGGGATTCAGCGCTCATTCCAACCCCAATGAAATCGGTATCCAGGTGATAGAAACAAACACCGGAAAAGACACCATTTCCATCGCTTGAGAGCGTCATATTACAAGAGAAATCATCATCAGTGACTGCAAGCAAGAGAGGCCCTTCAGGCAATTGCATCTGTGGCTCAACCGTAAGGGAAACCGACCGGTAATCCTTCTCCCATGATTGGGGTTTTCCCATCCATCTAAAATCGCGCATCGTAATCTTTCTCATATGTGCAGTATATGAGAGTTGTGTCATTTTATCCATAACCACTTTATGTTGCGAAGAAGTTGTTGTACCTTATATCATATGAAGTCACCAAAAGAATTCGCATTGGAAAAATATTTACTGTCACAGTTGGAGGAAGGTACCGACAGCTATCGTTTGGCATCCCTCCTGATACAGGATCCTGAGATTGAGGCATTGCAAGAGTATGCCAACAGTGTGTCGATCAAGCGATTGAATTATAATGATCATGGGCCGGTGCATATGCGCCAAGTTGCGATAAACGGGGTAAGGATGCTTGCATTGCTCAAGGAAGCAGGCATCAAGACATCCTTGGAGCAAGAGGATAGCGGAAGCTACGAAGATAGCGTGCTCTCCTTGTTGCTTGCCTCATTCGTGCATGACCTTGGCATGAGTGTTGGTAGAAGTGATCATGAATTAACGGGCTTGGTGATTGCACGCCCTATCATGGACCGCATTCTTACGCAGCTCCTGGGTGACCAGTTGTCCCGTAAGATTGCCATTATCTCGGTTGCCAGTGAAGGGATTCTCGGTCATATGGCCAACAGAAAGGTCCACTCACTGGAAGCAGGTATGCTTTTGGTTGCTGATGGCTGTGACATGGAGAAGGGTAGGGCCAGAATCCCCATGAGTATCATGAGCCATGCAAAGGTTGGTGATATTCATAAATATTCCTCCAACTCTATTGAGAAGGTAACGATCACCAAAGGCGACTCAGTTCCTATCCTTATCGATATTGCCATGAGTAGTGATGTAGGATTTTTCCAGGTCGAGGAAGTACTGTTACCCAAAATTTCCATGAGTCCAGCCAAGGCATATGTACAGGTTCATGCAGGGGTTGTTGGGCAAGAGAGAAAGAAGTATTTATAGGAGTGAATCATGATTGGAGTTATTGGAGAAGCGTTGATCGACTTTATCGCCAAGGGAACACTTGGTCCATCTGTCCCGTATGACTCTGTGGTGGGAGGATGCGCATTGAATACCGCTGTTGCTACCTCCAGGCAAGATTCGCCTGTCGCATATGTTGGAAAAATCTCTGGAGATATCTTTGGACAGCGGATGCTCAACCATCTTATCGAGAGTGAGGTTTTGTTCGATCCCAGTCTCTGTGCTGCACCACAACCATCACTGCTTGCCATGGCAAGTCTTGATGCAGAAGGTAAGGCAAACTATACCTTCTACACAGAGGGGACCGCTGTAGCCAGTATGACCAAAGCAGAGTTGCTCTCTGCTCTCCAAGAGCATACTGATCTGAAAGTGGTTCACATAGGGTCAGTGGCCTTGGCTCTTGAACCACTCTCAGAGGTGATAATTTCGGCATTGCAATCATACGAACCAAAGCCCGTGATTTTCCTCGATCCCAATGTAAGACCAGCAGTCATACCTGATATGCATGTATTTAGATCAAGGATTGAAGAGGCAATGGACTTGGCATCTTTGGTCAAGATCAGTGATGAGGATCTTCTTCTGCTTTATGAAGGAAAGGACGCCAAGAAAATGGCACAGTCCCTTGCCAAGGAGAAACAGGCTCATATCATCCTTACCCTTGGTAAACAAGGGAGCATCTGGTACACCCCTGAAGGGGAGTCAGTTTCCATGGAGATTATCGACCTACCGGTTATTGATACGGTTGGTGCAGGAGATACCTTCAGTGGAGGCCTTCTCTCCTATCTCTATGAAAGGAATTGTTTCGGCAAGGATGGTGAGATTCCACAACTTGAGAAACTCTCACTTGATATGATCAAGGACGCTTTACTTTGGGCTACAGCATCCAGTGCTATCACCTGCTCAAGAAGAGGATGTGACCCGCCAAGGACTGAGGAGATACGCTCCTTGCTTGCCAGCCTTTAGGTTGCCTTAGTAGCTTCTTTGGAAGTACACTATCTCCATGCTGAAGAATACCCGAAACAGAATCATACGCACTCTGCTCCTCATTTTGGGGGGCACGCTATGTGTATTCATCGGCTTATTGCTGTTCCGTTGGACGGAAAGTATTTCAGAAGATAAGCAAAGAAAGGAACTCTCCAAGGTGCTGCAAACCATTGCTGAAGAGCAAGGCCCTGAAGGTGTGCTTGCTCTCTCTGGAGTGCAAGTTGCCGACATCCTCTCAGGGGAAGATGGGTTGATAGTATTTGAAGAGAACCAATCACTCTATTACAGCGCTGCTGAGAGACAACAGATGGGTGTGTATGAAAATGTGAACAAGAGTGTTGTACATATCACCACAGTCGGAGAGGCAGCGGTAAGTGCCTTCATGGACGTACTCCCTGCTCAAGGAACCGGTAGTGGGATTATCCTTTCCAAGGATGGCTACATTCTTACCAATGCCCATGTGGTTGAGAAAAGCTCAAGCATACAGGTGGGGCTTTATAACAACCAATCCTACGCTGCAACCTTGGTTGGTGTTGATAGTGAGGATGACCTGGCAGTGATCAAGCTGGTTTCTGCAAAGGATGTAATGCTCTATCCCGCCACCTTGGGAACCAGTGAAGATTTGCAGATAGGGCAGCGGGTAATTGCAATCGGAAACCCGTTTGGGTATGACCGTACAATGAGTGTCGGTGTGGTAAGTGGATTGAATCGACCGGTGAGAACCAATGAAGGCAAGGTAATCATGAATGCAATCCAGACCGATGCTGCAATACATCCAGGAAATAGTGGAGGACCGTTGCTCAATACACGGGGTGAGGTAATCGGGATCAACTCAGCGATATTCACTACTTCTGGAAGCTCCCAGGGGTTGAATTTTGCCATTCCTGTTGATACAGCAATAGCAGTCATTCCAGATTTGATCAAGCAAGGAAAGATCAGCAGGGGTTGGCTCGACCTTTCGGCAGTACAGCTGACCCCTCAGCTTGCAACCTATGCGAAGCTTTCTGTTGAGAAGGGCGTCCTGGTAAGCGAAGTCACCAGTGGGGGACTTGCTGAAAAGGCAGGGATAAAAGGTGGAAGCCGGAAGGTGCAGTACGGCTCCTCGGTTATCAATCTTGGGGGTGATGTCATCACCGCTATCAATGGTGAGACGATCAGTGACCTCAACGACCTCTATCTTGCTCTGCTTCCCATGAGAAGTGGGGAGAAGGTCTCTATTACGATCAATCGTGACGGGAATGTAAAGAAGATGGAAGTTGGGCTGATTGAACGAACAGCGCAGCATGTGAGCGCATTGGTACGATAAGATGAAAGATACGATTTATGTTGATGAAAGTTGGGGTGGTGAAGCTGTCTACAATATCCATGGACAGGTTTCCTTCCAAAGCAAACCATTCAAGGTAGCCTCATCCTATGAACCAGCGGGAGACCAGGGCGAAGCGATCAAGGCATTGAGTCAGGGCCTGCTTGATGGGGATCGCTGCCAGACCCTCAAGGGAGTAACCGGTAGTGGTAAGACCTATACGATGGCGAAGATCATTGAGCAAGTACAGAAACCTACCTTGGTGCTCTCCCATAATAAAACTTTGGCAGCGCAGCTTTTCAGGGAATTCAAATCATTCTTCCCAGATAATGCCGTAGAGTATTTCGTCTCAACATACGACTACTACCAGCCTGAAGCGTATGTTCCGGGAAAAGACTTATACATTGAGAAAGATGCTTCGATCAACAGTGAGATTGACCGGCTTCGGCTCTCCGCCACGTTTTCGCTTATGGAGCGTCGTGACGTTATTGTAGTATCAACTGTTTCCTGTATTTATGGTTTGGCAAATCCTGTATCAGTTCGAGATATGGTACATACGTTCCATACCGGGGAAGCTTTCAACCATCGTGAGGTGCTCGATCAGTTGGTACGCATGCAGTATGAACGAAATGATGCCATTCTTCAGAGAGGTTCATTCCGTGTTCGTGGGGATGTGATTGAGATATGCCCATCCTATCTGGAAAATGCTGTAAGGATATCCATCGACTGGGATGAGATTGCTTCCATTCAGTGGTTCGATCCCGTCAGTGGAGAGAAGCAGGAAATTGTGGACAGCTACACTCTTTACCCTGCAAAACAGTTTGTAATGCCCCAGGAGCAGGTAAAGGCAGCCATATCAAGAATCCGAAGTGAAATGGAAGACCAAGTGGAGTTTTTTACTTCCATGGGTAAACCATTGGAGGCTGAACGAATCAAGACCAGGGTAGAATATGATTTGGAGATGCTTGAAGAGATAGGATACTGTTCAGGAATCGAGAACTATTCACGCCCTCTCTCTGACCGTAAGGCGGGGGAACGCCCGGCGGTGTTGCTTGATTACTTCCCCCCTGACTTTATCACTTTCATCGATGAGTCTCATGTTACCCTTCCCCAGGTAGGGGCAATGTATGAGGGGGATCGTTCACGGAAATTGA
The DNA here is from genome assembly GCF_016406725.1 of Sphaerochaeta sp. S2. Taxonomy (GTDB): domain Bacteria; phylum Spirochaetota; class Spirochaetia; order Sphaerochaetales; family Sphaerochaetaceae; genus Sphaerochaeta. The sequence continues at coordinate 9,721 of NZ_JAEKNT010000145.1, forward strand.
ATCTGGTGAACTTTGGATTCAGGCTTCCTTCTGCATTGGACAACCGCCCCTTGAAAGCTTCTGAGTTTGAGCAGGTAGTGAAGCAACGGGTTTATGTCTCAGCTACGCCCAACCAGAAGGAAGTGGATGAGAGTACACGGGTGGTTGAACAGATCATCAGGCCTACAGGCTTGCTTGACCCAGAAATCGATGTGAGACCCACCGAAGGACAGATGGAGAACCTATACGGAGAGATTCGCGCAGTTATCAAGAAGAAACAGCGAGTACTGGTTACTACACTGACCAAGAAGATGAGTGAGGATTTGACGGATTATTTTGCATCCCTCGGTTTGAAGGTACGCTATCTCCACTCCGAGATAGAGACCATCGAACGAGTCGAGATTCTCAGGGATCTTCGCCTTGGAGTGTATGATGTGTTGGTAGGAATCAACCTGCTCAGAGAAGGCTTGGACCTTCCCGAAGTTGCCCTTATCGCCATTCTTGATGCAGACAAAATCGGGTTCCTTCGTTCAGCCACTTCCTTGATACAGACCATTGGGCGTGCTGCACGTAATGCTGAGGGCCGGGTTATCATGTATGCAGACCGTATGAGTCCTGCGATGGAAGAAGCCATCAGTGAAACCAACCGTCGTCGCGCTATCCAGATGGCATACAACGAGGAGCATAATATTACTCCTACTACCATTATCAAGGCGATTCATGACATGCTCGAACGCGAGCAGCATGAACAAAAAGAGATCCAGAAACATGATCTCGAGCTTCTCAAGGGTGGTTACAACCTGCTCAGTGCGACTGATAGAAAGAATTATATCAAGGCACTTGAGAAAGAGATGCTTGAAGCAGCAAAGAATCTGGAGTTTGAACGTGCGGCAGTCATCCGTGATGAGATCCAGGATGTAAAGACAGGCAAATTTACCAGTTAGCGAAGAATCAGATCCAGTGGCCCCCCAGTAATGGTGGGGTGCTGGTATTCCCAAGAATTTACCCCGTTTAGCTTAATACCCTGGTGGTAGTACACATATTGATAGAGGTAATCCGCCGAGATGGTTTGGCCAACATCTCGTAACTCTTGGTTTTCTTCATCCCATCCCATTCCTTCAAGCAACGCTTGTGTGAAATAGCCATGTGATGACGTTTCCCCTGCCGTATTATCATAGGTGGTAGCTGCCAGTACAAATACAGGGCGGGTATATGATCCTTCAGTAAAGTACTGGTCATATATTTCCTGTAAGTACGCGTTTCTCTCTATGAGGGAGTAGGATGTTTCACTCTTCTGCACAAAGTTTCCGCTATAACAGCTATCCAATAGTAAGAGAACACTCCCTTTAGCGGAATCAAGAGCATCATAGAGTTCTGCAACGGTCAGGAGTACATCTGTGTACATAGAACCTGATGTGGAGAAGATGGACCCATCATCACGTGGAGGATACAATACCAGCGAACCATCTTCCATTCCATGACCACTGTAGCTGATGATGAGAATATCTTGCACGTCCATTGCATCTGATAAAGACTCGATTCTCTCAATTACATGGGTTTTTGTAGGAAGCAAAGGATCAGAAAGGGAATCACTACCATCTTGGAGCATAAGGGTGGATGTATGCTCCTTTCCTGCAAACAAAGCATCAAATGCTTTCTCCAGTTCTATTGCATCAGGAAGTGTGCCGTCAAGATAATCCTCTTCCCTGATATTTGTCCCATCATAACTAAGTGCTATTGCAAGGTGATGGGTTTTTCCTTCTTCAGGAGGATCGCTCATCAATTCACAACCCCAAAAAAGTGAAAGGGACAGAAGGATCAGAAGATGGAGTTTCATATATCTAGAGTTCAATAATTTGTTCCTTTGCTTCAATAGCGGAATAGTAGCATATCCATCGCCCCACCGGTTATCATGGGGTGTTGCACATTCTCTCCAATGGAAAACAACGACCAGCGTACAGGGTATGTCTGGTTTTTCTTGATGTATTTATAGATTGAATCAATAGTAAGCATCTCATTTTGTGCTGCAGGTGGAACACCGTTTGCGATTTCTTCTGTAGTATGGTTCCATCCCAGTGCTGCAAGCAGTGCTGAGGTAAACACTCCATGATTATGATCATCGAATTTGATTTCATACGAATCAGAATCAGCACTGGCCGTAAGAACCATAAATGAAGGTATCTCATATTCTTCATCAGAGAAGTATTTGCCATACCAATCATCAATGCCTTTGTCATACAACCAACTCAAGCTTGAGGGGGACTCAGGGACAAAGACGCCGCTATAACAGCTATCGACAATGAGGAGTTTCTTCCCTTCGATAGGTCTGATAAGATCGTGTAACCAAGTAGGGGTAACCACAATAGGAGAGTCTTCTGATATATCCACTGTTCCAGTGGTCTGGGTATGGGCCATCAGGAGTTCCCCTGTCTCTTCAATGCCATGTCCACTGTAGGTAATTATAGTAAGATCATCTACTGTGGCAGAATCCTTAATTTCGTTAAGCGTTTTCTCCAGACGATCTCTGGAGGCATACTCTGGGTCATCGAAGGTATCTTGGGTATGGTCGGTCCCTTCCTGAAGGAGCAGGGTTACCTCAATATCTGCACTATCCCAGCCAGCTCTTTGAGCCTGTTGACTGAGTGCCTTTGAAAGTTCCCTCGCATCAAAGACAGTCCCTGGAAGATCACCAAGCTGATCCTTCTCTTCATCCTCAGGATATGCTACTTCCTCTGGTTCATTCTCATAGGTTATTCCTATTGAGACAATACGTACGGTTCCCCTCTGTACGGGCTCCTCGTAATACAACTCACAGGAGGCCATGAGGAGTAGTAGGATGGATAGCAGAAGGAGTACTCGTCTCATGTATCACCTCGTTTAAAAGGGAATACTAGGTAGCGCACCCCAATTCCTGCTTGCAGTGCCGTAATCTCCTTTCTAAGATGCACAGAAAGAGGTGCTGTGAGGAATATTTGGTGGTCTGTTCCCTCTGCGATGAGGAATTGGGGGCCAAGTTTGAATGAGAAAGAAGCAAAGACTTCTTCGATCTGCTTATAGAAGTTAACTTCACTCCCGCCTTGGATGAAAAGCGAGTATCTATCACTGACTGACCAGCTTCCGAGAATACTCAGTCCAAGTGAGTTGAAACCACGTGCACGGTAGTTGCCAAAGGGGAGGGAGTTCGAGACAGAGTAGATGTGTGCCTGAAGCACTGTTTCCCAGTTATTTCCTTGGTATCCAAGGAAGCCCACAGTTGTGGTAAGAGCCATTGAAGAACGGGCAGGTATCTCATCTTCGAAGTGGGGAATTCCCAGATAGTAGGAGAGAGAGGAAGACGCAGCATAATACTGTCTTTCACTATCAGCAGACAGGGAAGTTGTAATAAGAAATAGAAGAACGATTAGATACAGTCGTTTACCTTTCATATTCTTTAGTATACAGAAATCCTAGGATATGACTATTCCCTAGCCATGGTAAGTTTTGATTTTGTCATAAGCGTACCATCAAGATACTCCCTTATGGCCTTGATCCTTACTCCCAGCGTTACATGGTCTGCGATAGGGCGATGAGACGCATGGGCAACAATTGTATGTCCTTCCCAACTGCAAGTAAGCCTGTAGTGGTCTCCTTGGAATTCACAGCTGACCAGCTCTGCATTCTTGAATTTGAGATGAGGAAGGTATTCAGCCAGAGGAAGTGTTGCATCGTCCTGGACCAAAACGGCCTCCGGTCTAAAGAAAATAGTGTGCTGTCCTTCCTGGGGTTTGAATACAAATGGTTCAAATGAACCAATCTTGACAAGTGTCTTGGGAATCACACTATAGGGGAGGGTATTCCCCTCTCCCATGAAGGTTGCTACAAAAAGATTGGCAGGATTGGAGTAGATTGCCTCTCCTGGCCCTTCCTGCATTACCTTCCCCTCATGCATCACTATGATGCGGTCGGCGATGGAGAGTGCTTCCTCCTGGTCATGGGTTACATAGATGGTGGTGATCCCCGCCTCATCATTAATCCTTCGTATCTCTTCACGGAGATGCTTACGCAACTTAGCATCGAGCGCAGAGAGTGGTTCATCCAGAAGCAGCAATTGGGGCTGTGATGCAAGCGCTCGTGCCAAGGCAACCCGTTGCCGCTCTCCGCCACTGAGCTCCTGGCTTCGCCTCTTCTGGTACCCTTCCAGGGCAACCAATGAGAGCAATCGGCCGATACGCTCCTTTCGTTTAACTTTTGGCAGTTTACGCAACTTCAAGGGATAAGCAATATTCTGTTCAACGTTCATATGGGGGAAAAGGGCATAGTCCTGGAATACCATGGCGATCTGGCGTTCATGGACCGGTGTTTGGGATAGGTCTTTTCCATTCAGGAGCAACGACCCTGAGTGCAGGGGAAGTAATCCAGCGATCAATTGGAGGGATGTGCTCTTTCCACACCCTGAAGGACCTATGATACATGCCAGTTCTCCTGCCTGGACAGAAAATGACACATTCAAAGAAAAATCCTTATAGGATGCCTTCAATGCACAATTCAGACCTTCAGCGGCCATATGTACCCCCTTTCGCAAATTCACTTACAATAAATACCAGTACACTGACTGCAATCAAGATGGTTCCCAGAGCACAAGCACCTTGGAAATTGTAACTCCCGATGAGTCGATACATCACCACTGGGAGTGTAATGATCGAACTGTTTGCCAATGTCAGGGTAGCATTGAACTCTCCCATGCTGAGGGCAAACGCAAAAATTGCCCCTGTGAACATAGCCCCCTTCAGTAAAGGGAGTTCAATGGCAAGGAATGTCCTTAGAGGGCCAGCACCAAGGGTCAATGAACTGTGCATGTAGGTTAAGGGAATCTTACGGTACTCAGGAAGGATGGTTCTCAGGACAAAGGGAATGGCAATGACCAGGTGGGCCAATACAACCAGGGTATAACTCAATGCAAGCCCTCCCCTAAGTCGGCTTGCGATCAAGTAGTATCCTAGACCAATAATAACGGAACTGACGGTCATGGGGAGCATCCCTGCCAACTCCAAGAAAGAAGAGGTGTGTTTCTTTCTCCTGATGGCGACTGAGAGGGTAAGAGCAAGCGGGACCGTGGTAGCAGCAACAACCAGTGCGATAAGCAAGCTGTTCGTCAATGCCCCTAAGGCAGATCCCATATGGCCTGTTGCACTTTCCAAGCTGAGCAACTGGCGATACCACTTCAGGCTGAATACTTCCTGGGCTGAACGAGATGGTGCTGCCATGAAAGAACGCACCACGACCGATACGATAGGACCCAAAATAAACAGGAAGGAGATGATGGTGTACAAGAATGCGAGTATTCTTCCCACCACAGTTGCTGGTTTTTTCTCCAGTGTTCGATGGGAAGTGCGGTAGGTTTCACTTTGTGCCAATCTCTTCTGGGTAGCATTATACCAGAGCAATAAGAGGCTGGTTATGAGTATGGAGAACAAAGAAAGGGCACTTGCAGCGGCAGGATTCCCCATCATCCTTGCTTGCCGGTAGATTTCCACTTCCATGGTCGTGAACTGGGGTCCTCCCCCGAGCACCAGGATAATGGCAAAACTATTGAAACAGAACAAGAAAACCAGGCTTGCAGAAGAGACAATGGCAGGTATGAGTCTGGGAAGTGTAATGGAAAAGAACGTTCGTACCTTGTTTGCTCCCAAGGTCCAGCTTGCTGCCTCACAATTCTCATCCATATGTTCCCAATACGAGGATACAAGGCTCATGATGATCGGAAAGTTGTAAAAGGTGTGTGCAAGGATGATTGCAGGGAAGGAGTAGAGGATTTTCAGAGGTGGTTCCTCAAGTTGGAAGAGACTCATCAGTGCACGATTGAGAAACCCATTATTACCGAAAAAGATAACGAAACCGAGTACAACCAGGATGGAGGGGATAACAAAGGGTATGGCACTCAGTGCCAGTATCATACGCTTGCCCTTGAAGGAGTATGTAGCGATCAAGTACGCACCAGGTAGAGCTACTGCAAGCGAGGCAAGGGTAGAGAGCGTTGCCTGCAACAGCGTGAATCCCATGATCTTTTGTGTATATGGGTCACTGAAAACACTGACAAGTCGGGAGAATGAGAAGCCCTCCTCAGTAATGAATGCTGAGGAGAGCGTGAAAAACAGAGGGACAAAAAACAGCATCAGCAAGACAACCATCGATGGAATGGGCATGGTACGATAGAATCGTTTGTACTGAATGCTGTTATTTTCTCTCATTTACTCATTACCTGTGTCCATTCAGTAAGCCACCTATCCAGGTTTTTTGCAAGAGTTTTGCTATCCATGGAGAGGTTCTTTTCCGGTTTTGGGGCGTAATCGAAGGCATCAGGGAGTTCCGTCTTGCTGTTGACCGGGTACATTGAATTTGCCATGGCAATGGTCAATTGTCCCTTGGTCAGGATAAAGTCAATGAACTGCCTGGCCTCATCCTTTTTCTTGCTGGAAGCAAGCAAGCCAACTCCTTCGATGGTTGTACTATGCCCTTCCTCGAAGATTGCTACCTGGTAGCGGGTGGTATCCTCGTAAGTGACATGGTACACAGGACTGGTGGTATAACTGAGAACCAGGGGAGCTTCTCCCTCAGTGAACAGACCATAGGCGCTGGACCATCCATCGGTGATGGTAAGAGCCTGTTCTTTCATAGTCTCCCACCAGGTAAGGTATCCCTCTTCTCCAAAGACCTCGATTGTCCATAACAACAAGCCAAGGCCAACGGAGCTGGTCCTGGGATCGATCAGGATAACTTTATCCTTGTAGATTGGATCAGTCAGACTGGCTAGAGTGGTCGGCACCATATCACTGTCCATGGCCTCCGTATCCACTACAAATGCAAAGTTCCCGTAGTCGAATGGGATCAGCTGATAGGTGGGATCAAAATGCAAGAATTCAGGAATGTCAGCAAGTACCTCACTCTTGTACGGTTCCAATAACCCTGCCTCATAGATTTTAGAGGCCATATCGTCACTGATTCCAACCACGACATCTGCCCATGGGTTATTAGCCTCTGAGATGAGTTTGTTCATCATCTCCATGCCATCACCTGAGCTTACCAAGTTTACCTTGATACCGGTCTCTTGCTCGAACATATCGACCAAGACAGGGCCAGGACCCCAGTCTCCACTGAAGGAATCATAGGCATAGACCACGAGTTCCTGTTGTTCCTGAACACCTTGTGCAGCAATCGGGGTAAGAAGTGAAAGGATGGCAACCAATACACAGACGAACTGATGCTTTTTCATAAGCACCTCCATATAATTTAGTCTGCCATGGGGATTGATTTTGTAAGATATGACTGTCTCCCTCCGCTGGTATGATCCAGATCAGGTTAACGGGTGTAATCTCAGGCCAAGAGGCCACCCCAGGACATCCTTAGCCTAACGGGATGAGGAGAAACTGTCAATATACGTTCTGTTGACCGCTGTCGTCCGCTCATGTACAGTGAGAATTATGAAAAGACTTGTTCCCTCCAGTGAGGTTTCTGACATTGATGCAAAGGCCCAAAGCCAGGCAAAAATACCCGCTCTCTGTTTGATGGAGAGTGCAGGGTTGCAGATTTACCAGAAGTGGAAATCACAGATTGAGACAACTGACCGTCTGGTTTTTCTCTGTGGTGGGGGCAATAATGGTGGTGATGCATTGGTAGTTGCCCGTTATGCCTACAATGATGGTTTTCATAACATGCTATTGGTTTATTCCGGGGCACATATCTCACCATCTTGTGAGGTTCAACGTAGTATTGCCGAAGCCTATATGATCCCTCAGTTTGACTGGGATGCTGCAAATGATTCTGATCGTCATGCATTATTTGAAAATGCTTCCTGGATTGTGGATGGATTGGTAGGCACGGGCCTGAAAGGACCGTTGAAGAAATCTCTGCAGACCCTGGTTTTACAAGCGAACAAGAGTCCTGCAAAACGATTGGCCATCGATATTCCCAGTGCTGTAGGGGATGATGTTCCTGTCTCCTCTGTCCATATACACGCAGACATGACGGTAACGATGGGCAAGGAGAAGGTGGCAATGTACCACCCTGCCAATCGGGCTTCCTGTGGACGTATTCTCTTGGTGAATCCTTCCTTCCCTCCATTTCTCCTCGATCAGTGTAAAGCGACTGCACTGCTGTGCGAGCGTGTGAGTGCAACGCTGCCATCACTTGCTCTGAATGAGTACAAGTCCACGAGAGGCCATATAGCGATTTTTGGAGGTAGCAAACAGTACACTGGAGCTGCTCGTCTATCAGCCCGTACTGCCTTTTCCTCAAGGGCAGGGTTGGTAACCTTGTTTTGTGACGAGGAAGTGTACCCGGTGGCTGTTTCTGAATCAGCTTCCGTCATGGTTCAGGTGTATGAAACACAGAACCTGGAGAAATATGATGCAATTCTAGCCGGACCAGGGTGGGGAGAGGGAAGGGAAGCCCTGCTGGAGAGACTTCTTGCCTCAGAATTACCCATGGTCCTTGATGCTGACGGGATCAGCGCTTATGCATCATTATTAAAGCAGGGAAAGCTACCTTCCCATGGCCCCATGATACTTACCCCACATCTAGGGGAGTTCAGGACGCTTGTGTCGGCGCTCTTTCCTGATGATGCACACGATGTGGCCAAGGATGATACTCCCTCTTCATTCTTCCATATCCTGGAGCGTACTGCCAATCACCTTGATGCCACGCTTGTAGTGAAAAGTCAGTTGGTATATGTGGCTTCTCCTGGAAAACAAACCGTGGTAGTGGAGGGGAACAACCCATCCTTGGGAGTTGCTGGAAGCGGGGATGTCCTTGCAGGCATTCTTGTTGCTTTGCTTCCAAAACTTCGTGATTGCACTCAGGTAGCGCTTGAAGGTACCTTGATCCATCAGCGAGCAGGAAGCCTTGCAGCAGCCCAGTATGGATATTATGACAGTGAAACACTCATCTCCTTTGTAGGAAGGGCTACCCAGGAGGCTGAACGGTGATGCAGCTCTATGTACTAGCCATAGCCTACCTGCTGTTTGGGGCAGGAATCTTGCTGGCTGACAGTTATGGGCTTTCCTTTGCGTTGTTGTTGTCAATGCGTTATGCGTTCAGAACCAAGAGGGTACTGAGAAGATTGCTCATTGTTCTGGGTATGGTGATCACGCTCGGTCTTGGTTTCTTTCCCATGGATCCAGGTCCGGTATTTCTTGGGGATTTTGTTCCCATGCTCAATATCTTCTCCCTTATGCTCTATTATGTATTCAGGTCTATAAGGGGATTGGAAGATGGCAATCGTAATGATGAAGACTCGGTGTTGGATGCAACGGGGCGCTATATGGAACAGAATAAACGAAATGTAGGATTCTTGACTGTTGTGGTAGCAATAGTCCATTTTTTGGTACCTCAGTTGGTTTTGCTGTAGGAGGGGTTTTATGCAGGAGCGAGTAACGACAGCGGGAATCTTGGTACAAGATGGAAAATATCTTGTTGCAAAAAGAGAGGAAAAAGGCTCTATTGGGGGGCTTTGGGAGTTTCCTGGTGGAAAGAACCGCTATACGGAAACTGAAGAGGAGACACTTATACGAGAATTCCAGGAGGAACTTGGTTTATCAGTCTCAGTGGGGCCTCTTGTTCACTCACATGATTTCATCAACAAGGATACCCTGTATCATCTGAAGGCTTACTTGGTTTCTGCTCCGCCCATAAGCCACCTTGATCTATTGGTTCATAGTGAGTTTCGCTGGGTTGCCTTGCAAGATTTGCCATCGTATGATTTTGCACCAAGTGACCAGGAGATCATAAAGACATTGCTTTCCGTTGAATCCAACAAGGGATAACCACGAGGAGGTTGCTATGGACGTTTTAGGTTCTTACACCAGCACGATTATTGCAGTTTTCGGTACCATTATCCTGGTGGTAGTAATTCATTTTCTATTCAGGAAGACCGTGGAAAGTTCAAAACGTTGGCCATACCAACGCCAGTTCTTGGTGTTCTTAATTGTTCTTGTCGGGCTTTTCATGTCAATCGCATTTCTCCCCATCCACAATGAGGTGAAGAACCAGATACTCAGCGTCTTGGGCATATTGCTCAGTGCAATCATAGCACTTTCCTCGACAACCCTGGTAAGCAATGCCATGGCTGGGCTCATGCTCCGTGTTACGGGTGAATTCCGCGGTGGTGATTTTATCGAAGTTGGGACATTGGTGGGTCGCGTCACCGACTTAGCGATTTTCCATACTGAAATCCAATTGATCAACCGTGATGTGGTAAGTCTTCCCAATCTCTATCTGGTCCAACAATCTGTGCATGTAACGAGAAGGGATGGTACCTTCATCAACCTCGCAGTTTCCATCGGGTATACAGTAAGTAGGGTAGAGGTGGAGGAAGCCCTATTGGAAGCTTCGAAGAAATGTGGACTTACTGATGGATTTGTATTCATTGAAGCCTTCCTTGACCATGCTATATCCTATCGGTTGTATGGACTCCTTAAAGAGTCAGGAGAGAGGTTGAGCAAGCTCAGCGAGCTTCATAAGACGGTGCTGGATGTTTTCTGTGAACGTGAGATAGAGATTGCATCTCCTGCCTTGAATGATAGAAGAGAGATGGAGAGGGACAGCTTATACCTCCCAAAGGTTGTAGCCAAGAAGGAGAAACCGACCAAAGAGACAATTGCTGCTGAGAAGGTAGCCTTCGATAAGGCAGATGAGGCACAATCCATAGAAGATTTGAAACAACAGCTGGAAAAAGCAACCAAGAAACTCGAGGGAGCTACCAAGACTGCAAAAGAGAAGCTGGAGAAACAAATCAAGGTGTTGGAAGAAGAGATAACCAAACGGGAAGAGAAGAAAAGCGAAGAAGCATAGGTTGTGTGAAGAGTAATGACTTCCAGAAAATTTCAGCTCTTACCCTCAATGGAGTTTACTGATCAATATCCAGAAGTGGAATAGTATGGTACACAAAGAATCTATGCCACTATAAATGAATAGATGAACGAGGTTTATGGCTTAAGACAGGTTTCTTGTTCCATCATTACATTCTCTGGGAGAATTATGTCAATCGGAACACATATTGTGGTTTCAGGGAGCTGGTTCAGCAACCCCTTTCGATACAACTGGTAGATTGCCGTATACCCCTGATACTCTGGGCGCTGGGAGAGCAGACAATCGACATGCTTGTTTTTCATGGCCTTGCAGTTTTGTGCAATAGCATCGTATCCGACCATGATGGTTTGACTTTTCCTACCAAGCTGTACCACGAGTTCCGCTACTCTGTGAATTGCATCATTGACAACAAAGATACCACTCATGTCAGGGTGGTTTCTGTAAAACGTGTCAAGTTCTCCTAGTGGATCCTCTCCTCCAAAATGAATTTCCATATCATATGTTGTATAACCGGGTTTATCTGCAAAGTAGCTGAGAAAGCCTCGTACACGTTCAGCCGAGTTATATGCAGCACGATGGGTCTGTACTGCAAGCAGTGTGCCTCCATTAGGCTGCAGTAGATGCATCATCCTGCCTGCAACGTATCCGCCTTGGTAAGGGTTCTGGATAACACTACACACTGGTGTTGAATCAGGCAGTGGGCTGTCAACGAATGCGTAATCAAGGGTAGGGTGGTCAGCAAGCAAGGCTTCTGCCTCTGCTGGGACGACAGGGGCCAACAGTAGTGCATCAATTGGCTTTTCTAGGATTCGCCTGCCCTGTGCCAATAGGGATCCTTCCTTTGTCCTGTCAAATTCAAGCATATCAATAGTTACAGCAAGGGGGGACAGTTCCTTTGCTGCTTTCAGGATTCCTTCGTACATCAGATTCCAATAACCGTATTCGCTGTGGAGAAGTGGAAGTAGCACACCAATGGTAAATTGCTTGCTCAGCTTAAGGTTCCTTGCATAGGTGTTTGGTTGGTATCCATGCTCATCGATGATGCTCATCACTTTCTCGACAGTCTTGGGAGCAACCCTTCCTCTTTTATGGAGTACCCGGTCAACAGTCCCTATTGAAACGTTCGCTAGTTTGGCAATCTCGGATATAGTCATAAGTCCCCTGCTCATCAATATGTTTGTCAGAATATAATTGGTTAACGATAACGCAGATACAGTATAGCATATCATCTTATAGGTGAATAGAAACGGTCCGACATATTTCCATTCATTCAGCGATATTACAGGTTTTTCTGATTGTTACTTGACAGAATCGCATTCAGAGATAACAATAGAATTACATTTGCGTTTACGTTAACGCATCGTTTATATCGTTCTTATGCAATGAGCTTAAGGGGGCAACCATGCAAAGAAAATCAATTGATATGTATGAGTTCTGGTTTTTGGTAGGATCACAGTTCCTCTATGGACCAGAGACACTCAATGAAGTAGCAAGTCACGCACAGCAGATGGTAGAGGGATTGAATGCCTCTGGCAAGCTGCCTTGCAAGGTTGTATATAAAGCGACACTCAAGACTCCTGAAGAAATTGAGCAATGCATCAAGGACGCAAATTATGATGATACCTGTGCAGGAATCATCACCTGGATGCACACATTTTCCCCATCAAAGATGTGGATCAATGGTTTTTCCCTGTTGCAGAAGCCATATTGCCATCTCCATACCCAGTTCAACCGCATGATACCCGATACGGAAATTGATATGGATTTCATGAATCTGAATCAGTCTGCACATGGGGACCGAGAACATGGGTTCATTGCTGCAAGGATGCGTATGGGTCGAAAGATCATCACTGGGTTCTGGGAAGATGATGCTGTCCAGAAAAAGCTTGGTTCCTGGATGCGCTCAGCAATTGGTGCAATAGAGAGCAGAAAGCTGAAGGTTATGCGATTCGGTGACAATATGAGGAATGTTGCAGTCACTGAAGGTGATAAGGTCGGGGTGCAAATGCAGCTTGGCTGGCAGGTGAATACCTGGGGTGTAGGTGACTTGATCAAGGAGATCGAAGCGGTCACTGATGCTGAGGTGGAAGCCCAGATGGATGCATATGAAGAGAAGTATGAGTTTTCCACCAAGGATATGGAAACCGTTCGTTACCAGGCTCGGGAAGAGGTTGCCATGCGACATTTCTTCGAGCGGGAAGGAATCTCTGCTTTCTCAAATACATTTGAGGACCTGCAGGCAATGCGACAGTTGCCTGGTCTTGCGAGTCAGGATCTGATGGCTGAAGGATACGGCTATGGTGGTGAAGGGGACTGGAAAGTTTCTGCCATGACCAGCTTGGTAAAGAGAATGACCGAAGGTATGGAAGGTGGTACTACCTTCATGGAAGATTATACCTACCATATGGAGAAAGGCAATGAGCTTTCTCTTGGGGCACATATGCTCGAGATCTGTCCTACCATTACTAAAGAGAAAGCAAGAATCGAGGTTCATGAACTGGGTATCGGGGGGAAGGAACCTCCAGCCCGTCTTGTTTTTGAAGGCCATCCAGGAAGGGCAATCCTTGCTTCCCTGATTGACATGGGAGGACGCCTGCGACTGATAGTGAACGAGATCGAGGTGGTGAAACCTATCTACAAGATGCCGAACCTTCCTGTTGCAAGAGTCATGTGGAAACCCGAACCCGATTTATACCAGGCAGCACATCTTTGGATGCTTGCCGGCGGTGCCCACCATGCAGTGCTGAGTTATGATGCCACTGCAGAGATGCTTGAAGATTGGTGCGAGATCATGGGTATTGAGTTTGTACATATCCATAAGGATGTCACCGTTGCTTCCATGAAGCAGCAGTTGTTCCTTTCTGATCTTGCTTGGAAGCTCAAGTAACAGAGATAGGCAATAGGTAATAAGAAGAGGTCGACTCCGTAAGGAATCGACCTCTTTAATGCATTTGTGCTCTCAGTTATTTTAGATGAGCTACTGCAGCCTTTTCAACTGGAAGACCCTGCTTGTATCGTGCAAGGAATGCGTTGAAGCC
>NZ_JAEKNT010000146.1 GCF_016406725.1 Sphaerochaeta sp. S2
AAATTAACCAACTCGTACGCAATATTAACAAGTTCCTACGTTCAGAATCGTACAGACGAACTGAACGACTCTTTGAATCAGAGCTATCAAGACTTTCGAATAATCGAAAAGCAACTCAACAAAGATTGGGTGAGTTGGAAAAACAACATAGAGAAAATGCACTTGATAGAAATAGAGAATCTCACTCAAAAATTAAAAACGAATACTCAAATCTGGAAGAAAGATATAACAACAAAAATCAAGAACTTCAACAAGCTACCGAAGAATACTACTCCAATCAGCGAGTTAGAGAATCAATTGAATATCATATTAAACAAGAAGAATCAGCTATCAAGCGAATTGAACAAGAAACAGATGAATTTGGAGCAAGAACTCAACTTGATGAAAACAGAATGGGAGAAGAAATTTGGGAACAATTTAGAGCAGTTACAGAGCAAATTGAAACAAGAATTGAAGATGTCAGAACAGATAGAGCAAAACTTGAAGAAAAAGTACAATCCTCAATTAATGAAGATATTAAATCAGCAGAACGAAAACATCAAGAATCTAAAAGAGATTTTGAAGGAAAAATCAATCTTGAAGAAAACGAAATTACAAGAATTGAGGGAGAACAAAACAGCCTTGAATCAACAACTCTCGATGAACTTAGAAAAGGACTTGATGAAAATTCCCCAGAATTGTCCGCAAGAATTAAAACTCTATTGGAAGTACGAAGAGTGGCAATCGATTTTGAGGTTGCAAAATGCGAAGAAGAATTTTATAAAAGAGTTGAAAAGTTCTTTAACAAAAAAACTTTGTCACGAGGGTAAAACTCTTGAATGGTTTATAGATACTTATAACAATGAAATTAAACAAATAAAACTATGAAAATTAACATTTTAACAATTAAAAAAACGAATCTTACAGAATTTATCCATCATTGGTCAAAACTATATTCATACTCCAACGAAACATCATATTACAATGCTATAACAAAAGAAGTATTTGAATTAAATGATATTCAAAACTTGTACGTTTGGAAAAATGGAATGAAATTAAGTACATTAAAGCAAATATCATTAGATAACAAAATTAAAGCTAAACTCACGATAATTAATAATTTTAAATCAAAAAATGAAATAGATTTAGC
>NZ_JAEKNT010000147.1 GCF_016406725.1 Sphaerochaeta sp. S2
ATGATGGCCTATGGCGACTTGGCCAAGGATCTTGCCCTCTACTTCCAACAGTCAGAGCAGACCCCCACCCTTTTCAGCTTCTCGATTCACTTCAACAAGGAAGGACAGGTTACCGGAAGCGGTGCCCTGTTCGTGCAGGCAATGCCTGGGTGCGAGGAACATGTCCTCGAGAAACTCCAGGAACAGGCTTATGCTCTTCCCTCCATCGGCAAGAAACTCGCTGAAGGAATGTCGATCAAGGAGTATGTAGAAGAGCAGTTTGGGAGCTATGAACTCAGGCACCTGGCAAGACAACCCCTGGGCTTCTCTTGCCCCTGTTCTCGTGAGCAATACCAAACATACCTAAAGCAACTGGACAAGGCAGAGCAACAGGACATCCTGGAGCATGGCCCATTCCCGCTTGAGCTGGTCTGTGTCAACTGCAATACCCACTACCATTACGAAAAATATGAACTAGATTACTTGTTCAGCGACGCAGAGGGAGAACCCAAATGATTTTCTTCGCCACTTCAGCCTTATACATGAACGACATAATTGAAGAGGAAGCCCGCAGGGCTGGTGCAACAGAGATCCGCAGTATCAGCGGTGGTGTTGAGTTCGCAGCAGACCTTGCCTCAGCCTACCGGTTCTGCCTTTGGTCAAGGACCGCTACAAGGGTACTCCTTGGTTTGTTCATGGATGACGATATCCAGAACGCTGATGAGCTCTATGAAGCATCTCTGCAGATACCCTGGGAGGATTGGATAACTCCAGAGCAGACATTCTTGGTTACCGAGACGACGAAGAACTGCCGCTACCTGAAAAATTCACACTTTGCAACAATCCGCGTCAAGGACGCAATTGTTGATCGGATCAGGGAAAAATTTGACGGTGAGCGTCCCATGGTAGACAAGGAAGAGAGCGATGTGGTGTTTCACGTACATATCGATGGAGACGCAGTCGCATGGTATGTAGACTTCTCCGGCCGTGGTTTATACAAGCGTGGTTACCGCGCCGCACAGACTGATGCAGTCCTTGGGGAGTACCTTGCAGCATCAGTGCTTTACCGTTCGGAGTGGAGGAAGGCC
>NZ_JAEKNT010000148.1 GCF_016406725.1 Sphaerochaeta sp. S2
GATCTGGAAAGCCATTCCCATGCAATAGCCGATATGATGGGCAAGTTTACTGGTTGCATCATCGATTTCCTGCAATGCCGCTCCGCTGTAACAGCTGAGAGCAAACAGACTAGCGGTCTTACCCCCAATACGGCGCAGGTAGGTACTTCGGTCAATGAAGAAGTCCCCCTGTCCAGCATCCTGGTCAAGTTCACTTTCGCAAAGTCGCGTTAAGGCACGTGATACAACCTGACTATCCATCCCTCGCTCTTTCCCACTGGTAAGCATCAATGCACGTGCCAAGAGAAAATCTCCTGCCAGCACGGCCTGCTTTGCTCCAACCTTGGCAAAGACCGAGGCTCTTCCCCGTCGTTTTTGTGCACCGTCGATGATATCATCATGCACCAAAGATGCAAGATGGATGAGCTCTATGACCGAGCCCACCCTGATTGCATCCTCACTGCGATCCTCATCGCCGATCATGCTGGTGATGAGGACCAAGGCAGGCCGAAGCATCTTACCGGTGCTGTTCACATGGTCTTCCAGGATAGGCCTGATAAAACCATGTGCTGTAGCAACGGTTTGTTCAATGGTGTTGCGGACTACCTGAAGTTGTGCTTGGATGTGAGGCTCATCGTCCCAAAACTCTGACATGATTGCCTACTTCCTGCCCAACTTTCTTTCCATTTGCTTCTTCGTGAATTCAGGTTCATCGAGATAGAAATAGGTTTTCTTTGCGAGTGGGGTCTTGTTCCAAAGCTTCTTGATATAGGGCATAACCCAGTAATCCAATCCGAAAGCCTTTCCAGCTCCCCCGAGCATAACAATGGATACTGCCATATACCAAAGAATCTCTTTGCCTGCCAGAGCTCCGATGAGGAACATGACAGAGAGTCCAAGCGAGACAATGGCTGCTGGGAACGTAAAGAGACCGGCAAGGAACAACAGTCCAATACCCAGCTCTGCGAGGACGATCATAATCTGGAAGAAGTAGGGAGCCTGTGCCACGAAGGTGTCGTTTATCCAGGTGAAGATGGCAAGAGGCTCAGAAAGAAGAGGTGGTGCAAACTGTTCAACTGCACCAGCAGCTGTATCTCCTACCGCTTGGCTTGCAGAGGCTACTGTCTCAACCGCTGCCTGACTAGCTGATGCTACCGTTTCAACCGCTGCCTGACTAGCTGATGCTACGGTCTCAACAGCTCCCTGGCTTGCAGAGGCCCAGCTGTCAACTGATTCTGCCCCAGCTGGAGCACCCCAGTATACCTTCGATCCAGTGGTGTCGGTGAGCCATCCTTTGTTGATTTTCCCGATGCCTTCAATAAGCCACATAACACCCAGATACATTCTCAGGAATACAGTCCAGTAGGAGGGAACTTTATAGGTAGCCATTCCACCAATCAGTGAACGTCTGTCCTTGACCTCGAGAATCTCATGTTTGATATAGCCCCATATTGCGTTGACTCCACATAC
>NZ_JAEKNT010000149.1 GCF_016406725.1 Sphaerochaeta sp. S2
GGCAAAAAGCCTAGGCTCTCCCCTGCTTCAACAATAGGTCGGGTAAGGATGATCTTGTGTTTCTTCCCACTCAACAACTGCCCAAGAGCATATGCTACTGCCAAGAAAGTTTTTCCAGTACCTGCAGGACCGATTCCAAAAACAATCTGGTTCTCCATCATGCTTTTGATGTATTGCTCCTGCATTCGACTCTTGGGATAGGCAAAACGATTATGAACCATGATATAGGGTTTTTCCCATTGGTCACTGGAGAGTAGTTCCTGGATTGGTTGGTCGCTTTTCATGCCCTGATATTCCATGAAAATTTCTGTTTCACTGAAATAGTGCTGATTCTCTGCAAGTTTTTGCAAACGTGCCATCAAGGAGAGAAATCGGTTGGTGACTTGTTCATCTTTGCTCAGACAAGAAAGCGAATTGCCTTTTACGAACAAATCACATCCAAGCAACGCCTCTAAATAGGGAAGATTCCGATCATTGATACCCAGCACCCGTTCCATCTGTTCTTCATTAGAAAATTCCACACTTCTATCCATGCATAATCCTATGAAGAGGATGAACGCATCCAAACACTGTTGTCCTGCGTCCATGTCTCTTCCACATCCAGCTCGGGAATCGTGTTCCAGGTAAGGTAGACTGAAACCGTTGGAACCCAGCTGTATTGGTTGTTCGATAATACAACACTTCCGCTGTATTTACAATTCAGTGACCAATCTTCAAGGTCATGGACCATCATAATGGAGAGCTCACTGAGGTTGAATTGCGTATTGTATCTTCCATCTCCACTGAAGTCAAAGCTTCTCAGCAGATCCTGCCAAAGCAGGGAGTAAGAGAATGTATCATCAACATCGTAATAGTGGAAGAACCCGGTATTTGTGCTTTTTGCAGCAAGCGTTATATCCAAAAACTCAGCAATCTGGAGTCGTGCTGATGCCATTATTGAGAAGGAACTTGCGTATCGGTCCTGATAAAAGAACTTCAGGGAAGAGTCTATACCCAATGTCAGGGCAATACGTCTCTTCCACCACCTAAGCTGTATATCCTTTCCTGCAATATCGATCTGCAGTTTCTCAGCTTGCAAGTCTGACGCCTCCCCTTTTAATGCATATGTTACCTTGAGATGGGGAATCGCTACATCATAGGTAATATGATCAAAATAGTTTGGTTTTCCATCACTGGTGAGGAACGAGAATAAAAACCTTTGTGACATAGTGAGAAAGGATGAAAAGAACGCTTCCTTGATTGTTCCCTCAAGATGCATGGCCTCTTCCCAGGAAGTAGTGGCCCTCGTAAAATCGTATGACCCAGATAGAGAAACAGTAAGTGGTTTCGTGGTATAGGCAAATGATGATTTCAAGGTATCCTTGCGAAGAGAGGACTCATATTCGCTAAAGAGCAGTGATGAGGAGAGTGAGAGTGGGCCCATCACATATTTCAGGCCCGGCAGTAGGCTCTGCTTTACTGGATAGAGACTTGCAGTAACACTAGGCGTTATGGTTGCTTCCCCAAGTGGGAAAGACTGTTGGTAGCGGACCTGATGCACTGTCACAGACTCATCGTCAAACGCATACTCCTGCTTGATACTCTCTACTGGGCTACCAAGTGGTTTCTCGTAGTTCTCCTGATAACGATACAGCCGTTGGCTCAAGGTATAGGTCAGGCCAATAGAGGGAACAGCAACCGTGTTTACATTGAATAGTTGATATGCGTAGCTTTTATAGATGCTCTTGCTCTGGTCTTCCAGGAAGGTGAGCTGCGGAAGCAATTCACTCGAGATCGTGAAGAGCTTGGTATTCGGCGAAGCTTTCAGTGCAACAGAACCTTTTGTAAGACTGTAAAGATATGCTTCTTCCCAATCAATCACGCCAAGCGTTGCATTAAGGGTATGGGTAATCCTCTGGTCTAGGGAGTAGGACAGGGATATCAGCTTCTCAGACTGTTTTGAAGAAACTCCACCCTTTGCTAAAGTTATTTTGTATGCGTCCGGCAACAAGATATCTTTTTCCTTTTCTTCAACTGATTCCTTGCTTTCCGATGTTTTAGGTTTTTTAGAGGAATAATCAAGCAAAGTGCCTTTGAGATTTAGAGAAAAAAGAGGAAGATGCATCTGTTGCAATACATAGGAGTAGGCAGGGCCTTCATCTTGCCATTTGAAGAGCGCATCAGCTTCGAGATTGGAGATATTCAATGAAGAAATATATGGCGAAAGTGTGCTGGTTGGAAGCGAGAATGACCCTTTCATCTTCCAAGTAAAACTGGTGATGTCTGATCGGTAGGTTGTGGGAAATTCCTGATTCTTTCCCAGCAATGCATCAAAGGAGAAGGATGTAAGACGGTTCCCATACATACGTAACACTTTTGGATCTGAATAGAGGGGCATTGATATATCGAGCTTCGCCCATGTGGTGCTTAGCTTTACTCCCTGGTTAAGATAGTAGCGGTTGTATCCTACATCAGAATAGAGCGCAATTGGACTTGTTCCCAAGGGATATAACGCAAATGCAGAGAGGGAGTTAAATGTAAGGCGTTTTGAAAAGAAAGTCGTCTTGCTGTCATAGCCTGCATGCAATCCCGCGTTCTCATATGCATCAAAGAAGAATGTGAGATAAGAATCTGTTTCTTTTGCCCAGGACTGAACAGCAGAAAGTTCTTCAGTATTCGTATAGAGAACCTTCCCTGGGGACTTGGGTCCTTCATCAGGAGAACTTAACAGCTTTGTTATACTCGATTGTTCACTCTCTTCGAAATTTGGATATGATCCATATACTTCCCAGGTTGTAGAAACAAACATTCCCCGGTCACTGGTGAATCCGAGAGCAGGATTTCCCACCATCTGGTTGCCGGGGAAAAAGAAAAAAGGCGTCCAAAAAACGGGAACACGACCAAGATACAAGGCTGCATTATGGACCATGAGATCCCCACCTGAGAGGAAGCTTAACCGATCTGCCCTAATGGAGGAGAGTGGGTCTTTCTCACGTGTGCCGATCTGTCCATCCTGGTAATAAATTCCACCATCAGAACCTTGATATGTGATAAGGCTTCCTGAGGTATAGATACTGACATTCTCATCCTCACTGTTCTCACGATCACTCTTGGTTGTTGCCCCGCTGATGGTCAGTGTCTCATCCGACCAATCGAAGGTTACGATGCTTCCTTCTATCGCTTGCAAGGCAGCATCAACACCCCTATCCTCGAACAACACAGAACCTGAAGCGGTAAGCAAGGTATGGGAGAGGTCAATGAGCACATTCTGTGCCCTAAGTTGTTTAGGCTCCGGTTTCCCTTCTCCTACAAATGAGACAATGACATCCCCTGAAAGTGTGAGAAGAGAAGAATCAGCATCTGTATGCATTGTTCTTGCTTGTGTGATCTCAAGTCTGTATGAGCC